>JAAFHJ010000168.1 GCA_013298325.1 Myxococcales bacterium
CGGCCGAGTACATCCGCGTCCACAGCGGCCCGTCTTCGGCAGTGAGAACTTTGGGCGGCGCTCCCGTCCCCCCCAAAAGCCACGCGTGGGCTTCGCTGTCGATGCGGTCGAGGCCGTATCTTATGTGCTTCGGGAGGATACCGCCGTGGACGAAAAGCGTGCCGCCAAAGCGCGCCGTGACCGAACGTTTTGCGAGAAGTTTTGCGTAAATACCCCCAGGAGCAAACGCCGTAGCGCGCGGTCGCGCGGCTGGCTCGAGGTCGTCGTGGGCGTGGCCCGGGGCGAGCGACGAGAACGCGCGGAACGCCCCTTCCGTCACGTAGCGAAAGTCGAGGGCGGCGTTCATCACTTCGTGGTTCCCGAGCAGCGGAACGACTTGCCCCCCCGCCGCAGCCGCCTCGTCACTCAATCGGTCAAAAAGATCAAGAATCGCACGATCATCATCGCCACGATCGATCTCATCGCCGGTTTGAACAATCACGAGTTTTCCCCCCGACCAATGGTCTTTCTCGTCGATCGCCCCCGCCAAGCGGAGTGCCCGCCGCGCAGCCCCCAAATCGCCGTGGAGGTCCCCGAGCGCCACGAGGCGCGGCGGAAGTGGCGGCGCAGGACGAGCCGGCGACGGTGCCGAAACGGCTGCCGCGGACGGAACAGCCCCACGCTCGGAAGACGTTGAAGTCGCTTCCGAAGTGGCCGGCGGAGCCGGTGGTGAAGACTTGCCGCAAGCGAGGAATACCCACGCCGCCAATGCCAACGAACTCCCCCGCAGGACCCGTTCCGCCTTCGCCATGCGCCCTTGTACTCGGAATGCGCGATGCCTGCAGCCTTCGCCTTCACGCCTGCATCGGAACTTCGCGCGCCTCGCTGCGCCGGTTTCAGCTATCGACAGGCCATGGAAGCGCCCCTCGCAGGCAAGACGGTCGTCCTGGCGGTCACCGGCGGCATCGCCGCCTACAAAGCGGTCGAAGTCGCCAGGCTTCTTAAGAAATTGGGCGCTCGGGTCCTCCCCGTGCTGACGAAAAACGCCACCAAGTTTGTCGGCTCCGTCACCTTTTCCGGGATCACCGGAGAGGCGGTCCACGAGGATCTCTGGGATGCCGGCGTCTCCGGCGAACTCCACGTCCTCCTCGCCGCCGAAGCCGACCTGATCGCCGTCGTTCCAGCAACCGCCGACTCGATCGCTCGCATGGCTTCCGGCCGCTGTGACGACCTCGTCACGGCCACTCTTCTTTGCACACAAAGTCCAGTACTTGTCGCTCCGGCCATGCACCCTCAAATGTGGAAACATCCGGCGACCGCACACAACACAAATCTTCTTCGTGACCGGGGAACTCTCTTCGTCGGTCCTGTGGATGGTCCGGTCGCAAGTGGCGAGAGTGGCCTCGGCCGTATGGCCGAACCTTCGGAAATTGTCTCCGCCATTCAAACGCATATTCAGGCTCGACAGACCGCCGCGGTAGCCGCCGAACAACGCGATCTCCTCGGAAAGCACGTTGTTGTCACCGCCGGCCCGACCCACGAACCGATCGACCCGGTGCGCTTCCTCGGAAACCTTTCAAGCGGGAAAATGGGCTTTGCCATCGCGGAAGCAGCAGCGCGACGCGGCGCCACGGTGACGTTGATCGCCGGCCCCGTCCACTTGGCGACCCCGGCCGGCGTCCGTCGCCGCGACATCGTCACCGCCCGCGAACTCCGCGACGCAGTGTTTGCCGAACGCGACACCACCGATGTTCTCATCATGGCCGCGGCCGTCGCCGACTTTCGCCCCCGCGAAGCCGCTGCGCAAAAGATCAAGAAGTCGAACCAAGACGACGGAGCTCCCGTTCTTGAATTGGTGCGAAACCCCGATATCCTTGCGTCGGTCGGGGCTTCACGAACGGCCGACCATCCACGGCCAACTGTGCTCGTCGGCTTTGCGCTAGAGACCGGCGACGACGCGTCCGTAATTGCCTACGCGCGCGACAAAGTTCGCCGAAAGAAATGCGATTTGATCGTCGCCAATCGCGCCGACCAGAGCCTTGGAAAAGACGACAATCGCGTCTTCCTCGTCGCCGACCGCCGCGGTGACGTCCCGATCATTTCCGGAGCAAAATCGCTTGTAAGCGCTCGAATCCTCGACGTCGTCGTCGCTGCGTTGCCGTGACCACCGACTCCCCCCTCGCCTATCTCGGCGCCGGCGGCTGCGGTTTGATTGCCGGCTTTTTGGCAGGCCTCCTCGGAATCGGTGGCGGCGGTGTTCTTGCCCCGCTGTTGTCGCTCGTGGTCGGCCTCCCCCAGCACGTCGCGCAAGGAATGTCGCTCGGAGCGATGCTCCCGCCCGTCGGATACCCGGCGCTCCGCGCGTACCAGCAGGCCGGCGCGAAGGTCCCCTGGCGACTCGTCGCCTTTCTCGTCGTTGCGTTCGCGTGCGCCGCCCCTCTCGGGAGCTTCCTTGCCCTCCATATCGCGAGCCGGCCGCTCAAATGGGGGTTCTCACTGTTCTTGATCGTCAACGCAATCCGCACCGCCCAAAAGCCGATTTCAGCCCCCACGGGAACGTCTACGCCGGCGGCCATCGGCACCCCGTTGCCATCGACCGCGGCGGTCGACGAAGCGCCCCCTGTCTCATTGGGCCCGCCGTCTCTCGCGACGCCGCTCCCAGCAAATTCGCTGGCGGTCGTGAACGGACGGGCCCTCTCGCCGGTCTGGGGAATTCCGATCGGCTTGCTCGCCGGAACGCTTTCCGGCCTGCTTGGGATCGGCGGCGGACTCGTCGTGATTCCCGCACTGTCACGTTGCGGATACAAGCGCCTGGAAACACAGGCGGCGAGCGTGGCGATGATGATCCCGCCCATCGGCCTACCGGCAGTACTGGTCTACGCCCGAGGGCCGGAAGGCCTTCCATGGCCGCTTCTGGCCGCGGTGGTTTCCGGCTTCGTATTCGGGAATTTCTTCGGAGGGAAGACCTCCACGCAAATCTCCGAAAAGACCGCAAAATACGTGAGTCTCTGCCTCTTTTGCGGCCTTGCGGCCCTCCTAGCCATCCGGGCCTAGATCAAGAGAAGCGACCGAACGGCCGCACGGAGCTCATCGACGGAAAAGGGCTTTTGAAGAACGGGACGCGCGGAGCGAAAGAGCGCTTCGGAAAAGCCGTCCGCTCCGCCGGTGACGAAGAGAAATCGCTTCGCGAGCGTCGGCAAAACATTTTCAACATAAGCCAACAGATCGATCCCGGTTCTTCCAGGCATTCGGACGTCACTAATTAACGCATCAAAGGATGCTCCCGCAAGAATGTGGGTCGCTTTATCGACCGATTGTGCCGTTGCAACTTCGAACTCTGAAGAGAGAGCTCGCGTCATCAAGCGTAGGATCATCGCCTCGTCGTCGACGACGAGAACCCGCGGCAAGCGCGCTTCCGTCGCGATCGACGGCGAGCTCAAATCACCGGAATTGCGCAACGTTTCATCCCTCCCTACGACCGGCGAGACGGCGGCGCGAGCATCGGCGTCAACCAGCAAGTTTGGTGGCCGTGGCGACACCGGAGACGGCGGGCCCACTTCCACAGCCTGCCGAAATTCGAGGCAGACAATCGTCCCACCGGTCGGGTTGGCCCGAAACGCCATGCTCCCGCCGAGCGCACTCATCAACGCAAAGGAAATGGATAGCCCGAGGCCAAGGCCGGTTCGCTCGTCGTCCTGAGCGACGTTAAGAGGTTCCCGCGCATCGTGAATTCGAGGCTGAAGGGCTCGCAAGGTCTCCGGCGCGATGCCGGGCCCATTGTCCGCGACTTCGAGCACCACGACGTCGGTCGCCTGCTGCGCAGAAATCACGATTTGATTGCCCGAAGCCGGATTGCGGGAACTCGCCGGGTGCCCGCCAGAGAATGCATGAATTGCGTTCGCCAGGAGGTTGACCAAAACCTGACAGATCCGCCCTTCTGCCCCCCGCACGCGCGGCAAGTCGGCGGCAAGGTTTACGGTGATCGCGGCGCGCTCGCGCGCTTTTCCCGCGACGAGTCGGACGGCGGCCGCGACCGCCTGCGGGAGCGATGCCGTCACCCCGGCGTCAACCTTGGCAAGACCCCGTAGATCCTCAACAATCCGAGCAACCCGGCGCGTCCCGTCCTCCGCATCTTCAAGCGCACTCTGAAGATCCTCGACGAGATCCCGAGCAGATTCGCCGCGGCTAAGTAGCGAATCCAGGGAAAAAAGTTGCTCACGAACAAAGGAGAGATTGGCGCTTACCGATGTCAGTGGGTTGTTTATTTCATGGGCGACGGACGCTCCAAGCGCACCGATCGACGCAAGCTGTTCAGCCCGCGCCAGACGCGCTTCCACACGGCGACGCTCGGTAAGATCGCGTATAATTCCGATCAGATAACGCTCACCGTTTGCTGCGGTGATGGCAATCTTCTTCGTGACGATAATGTGCCTGTTTCCGGCAAGGTCGGTGAGAACCTCCTCGTTCTCAAGCGCGCCCCCGGAAGCAAAGGCTCGGTCGTCTTCGGCGTAAAAAACCGCCGCTTCTTCCGGCGGAAAGAAGTCAAAGTCACTTCGACCAAGGAGTTCCTCGGGACGTTTCCCGAGGAAGGCACAAAACGCTGGGTTCACGAGCACCCAGCGATGCGCACCGTCCTTGATAAATACCGGATCGGGCAATTCATCGAGAAGCGTGCTCGCGAGGCCAAATTCGGTATCGCCCAAGACGGCCATAAAAAAACTCCCAGCGCCGCGTTGCGGACACTGGGAGGAAGGATGGCACGGTTTCCCCGCGATGAGCGCGGGGAACGTCAATCTCGGACGGCAGTCGCCGTACGTCTCAATGCGTCAAGCGGCTGTGAAGGAGCTCGGCGAAGGCGCGGCAGGCATCTACGGTCGTAAAGATGCCGACGACCTTGTCGTTCTGGAGGACGACCGTCGAGCCATACTTGTGTTCCGCCATCGCGGAGACAACCTCGTCGAGGGGAGTCTCGGGAGCGACCGTGTAGGGCGCTTCGGTCATTGCATCTTCCACGAGAACCGTCTCCGGATTGACGTCCTTGAGGGTCTCGATGAGATTGAGATCGCCGTCCGAAAGGACGCCAACAATGTGCCCGCCGCGAAGGACCGGAAGATGGCGAATCTTGTGTTCGCGCATCAAACGATGGGCATGAACCATCGTCTGATCGGCACCGATGGTGTGCGGGGAATAGGTCATGAACTTCTGAATCGTCGGGATTGCCTTGGTCATGGTCACCGAATCAGCAGTCGGCGTGCCAAGAGCAAATTTCAACAAATTCAATATGCAACGTGAGGCGCAAATGCAGTTCCTGCGCGCCAAGTGCGGCGGCTGCATCGGTTCCTGCGTTCGGCGGGTTCCCACCCGCCGCGTTGTTCTCACGCTGGCGGTCTCCCCCCCACGAGGCCGTTCCCGTCAATCCGGCTTGTCGTCACTATCCTTGTTCGCGCCCGCCCCAATCGACTTCGCGAACCCCTCCTTCACAATCCACCCATGACTGCCGTAGCGCCCGGCAACCCGTGACTCAATGGTGTTTCCCCCCTTCGGAGGCTCCGACACCTTCGGGTCCTTGATGCTCGGCCCCTGGCTCACCGTCAGAACCTCGTCGGCGATGTATTCCGGGTGCTCGTCGTCGCGCGCGTCCCACTTCGGATCGTTGGGACCGGTTCCGACCTTCCAAATCTGCATCGTCGGGGGGTAGAAGTCGGGAATTCGCTCGCGGTAGGCGTTCGCCCCATCGCGGACGATTCGGAACCGGATGACTTTGAAGCCCGGAATTCCACGCTGCGCAAGTACCCGTTTTCCGCGGGGGATCTTCGGTTCCGGCACTTCCTTTTCGGCGAACGGAATCGCCTCGTCAATCTTTCGAACAAACGTCACATCGCGCGTCCGCTTCGGACCGAGAATCTCGGCGCGAACGACGCCGTTCTGAACGGTTTCATGAAGGACGACGGGAAACGCAAAGGGATTCTTGATCTTGAGCGTGATCGCTGGGTAGGAAACCGCCGCATCCATCCCCATTTTTATGTAGAAGCTCGGGCGCGTGTGCGGCTTCCGTTCGGGAATATCGAGCCCCGAGAAGAAGGACGCCCCATGAAGAGTCCCCGAAATTTGGCAGGTCCCACCCCCAATTCCGTCGACGAGTTCCCCCTGCGCGATGACGGGAGCGACCTTGTAGCCATTGGCCTCGCTTCTCGGACCAACGACGGTGTTAAAGTCGAAGGTCTCGCCAGGAAGCAAGATGTAGCCATCTAGCTTCTGGGCAGCCAAACGAAGATTGTAGGTCCGCGCTTCGTGCTTTTGATCGCGCGCGTACTTGGTCTCGAAATAGCCCAACACATCGTCGATTCGTACGTCGCCGATTTCCTTGATGCTCCGGCCCGGGGCGATGTCGGCGACCGATGCTTCGATGGACGACTCTCCACTCGCAAAGCCATCCGCGAGGCGCGCGAGCGTCCCGTAGACATCAAGACGAACGCCCGCACGATCTGGAATAACCTTCCGTTTTTCCAAGTCGAACTTGGCGTCCTCGGGAACGCGGTCGACCTCCTCCTTGGCGGCAGCGAGCGCGGTGAGCGCACGGCGTTCATCAAACGCAACGGGAACGGGCAGCTCGAGCTTCTTCCCACGTGCAACCTGGGCATGCGCGCGGAGGAGCGCGCTTCGTGGATCGAAGGCGGCAGCGATGAGCGCCTCGAGATGGGCGCCGTCAATTCGCGCACCGAGCTGCTCGCGAGGTCGCTCAATCTTCTTTCCTTCGGCCGCGCCAGGAATTCTTACTGAGATATTCTCCGAAAGGTACGCACGAAGGATTTCCCGCGCGGCCACGAGCGCTGCGTCACGGCCGCGCGCGAGCGGGAGGGGCTTTCCAACGAGCGTAATTTCCGGAGGGGCGTCATCCCCGCCGGAAAACCCATGCTTTCCAGGCAGAAAGCAGAACCCGGCGACGCCGCCGAGGGCCGCAAAGAGCACCATGCGGAGGGCCGCGCCCGCACTGCGCGGCAGGAGCGACGACAGTAGCCCGGCCATGGGACGCCTTGTGCGCCACTCGCGGAAAAAGGGCAACCTTTGCGCCGGGCAATAGGTGCAAATTTGCGGGAGACTCTACCGTCGCCGTCCGCTTCATGGTACGCGCCGGCCCCCATGGCACTCTCCGTTGGCATCGTCGGCCTCCCGAACGTCGGCAAATCGACCCTCTTCAACTCGCTTTCGTCCGCGAAAGCGGAAGCGGCGAACTACCCGTTTTGCACGATCGAGCCGAATGTCGGCGTCGTAACCGTCCCCGATCCGCGACTCGACGCACTCGACAAGATCGTAAAGGCCGAGCGTATCGTGCCGACGACCTTTAACTTCGTCGACATCGCCGGACTCGTTCGTGGCGCATCCAAAGGCGAAGGGCTCGGGAACCAATTCTTAAGCCATATCCGGGAAGTCGACGCTATCGTGCAAGTCGCTCGGTGCTTTGAAGATGCAAACATCGTTCACGTAGAGAATCGAATTGATCCGGTCGGTGACATCGAAGTTATTACGATGGAACTGTGTTTGAAGGATCTCGACACCGTTCAAAAGCGACTTGACCGGGCGAAGAAGGCCTCAAAGAGCGGACAGGCCCCCTTTGAAAAGCTTGCCGCAGAGATCTGCGAGCCACTCGCGGCGCACCTCGACGCGGGGAAGCCTGCGCGGAGCTTCAAGCTTCCGGAGCACAACGATGCGCCGATCATCCTTCGCGACATGCAGCTTCTGACGGCGAAGCCGGCGTTCTACTTGGCAAACGTCGACGAGGGGTCGCTCGCTAACCTCGCGGGGAACAAGCACTTCCAGGCGCTGAAGGCGCTGGCAGACGCCGAAGGGGCCCCGATCGTCCCCGTCTGCGCCGCGTTGGAAGAGCAAATCGCTCAGCTCGATCCTGCCGACCGCCCGGACTTCTTGGAGGCGGCCGGCCTCAAGGAAGCGGGATTGAACGCAGTTATTCGTGCAGGATACAAGATTCTCGACCTCGACACCTACTTCACGGCTGGCAAGGTCGAGGTTCGCGCCTGGACGATCAAGCACGGCACGAAGGCTCCCGGCGCCGCCGGCGTGATTCACACCGATTTCGAGAAGAAGTTCATCAAGGCAGAGGTGATTTGGTGGGAAGACTTCGTCGCGCTTGGCGGTGAGTCGAAGTGTCGCGCCGCAGGAAAGCTCGCCGCGGAAGGCAAGGAGTACGTCATGCGCGATGGCGACGTTGTTCACTTTCTGACCGGCGCCTGAATCGAGGTTATCTCCGCCCGGCGAGACGCGGAGAACCGATCTTCTGGCACTTAGGGCCGTCGCTTCTGGAAACAGGGCGGCGGCTTCTTGATTTTGTTCGAGATATTCACGCTGCAATTTCGGCAGCAATCACGGCGTTTTCGGATTTACAGCACGATCGGGGGCAGATACTTCTGAATGAGCAGCCGCTCACGACTGATTTGCCCACCATTCGGGCGCGTCGATGGGTCGCTTGCTGCAAACGCCAGGGCGGGGGCTCCTTGACGCGGATTCGGCAGGAGGGGTGAATGAAGAGTCGAGTTTCGGTTGCCGACGCGAGCGTTGGCGCTCGTCCGATGGCGCTGCTGACGTTGCGGCACTTTCGAGTGGCATTTCGTCAGAAGACTGTCCTTTCATCGGTAGATCTCGAATTGTTCTCGGGCGTTCCGCAGTTGCTCGTTGGACCGGTAGCTGCGGGAAAAAGCACATTACTTCGGACACTTGCCGGGCTAAATTTTCATGGGGAAGCGGCCATCAGTGGGGAGGCGACTCTCGCCGGGCGCCCGCTATCCTCAACAAATCATATCGCCCTCGTCGGGCAACGCGCCTCCTCCTGGATTGGATCGGTAGCCGACGGGCTCGCGCCGACCGAAGCGGCTTCTGCCGACTTTCCACTTCCGAAAACGTCGTCGAGCGGTTTATCGCGGGCCGTCCG
>JAAFHJ010000169.1 GCA_013298325.1 Myxococcales bacterium
CTGAAGTTCATGACTCCGGTGGAAACGCTCCCGTCCAACTTTGGAAAGGCATTTCATGCAGATCACAGCACGTACCCGAACGACCCGTTTGGTGGGGCAGTCCGGTTGGAAGACTATGGCATCTCGGTGGAACGGGACCTCGATGGGAATACTCGGCAAGGGATCGGATCAAACTGGGTGGGGCCGTATGCGTATTTGCCGTGACTTGGGTCTGTTCACGCTTGCCGCCCTTGCCGCCTTTTTCAGTGGCGCCTGTTCCTCGGAAGGCTCGTCGGCACCTGCTGCAACCATGGAGGGGAGCTTCGCTGGAAAGAGCTTCACGCCGTCTTCGGCGGCCGCCTTCGCCCTGCTTCCGAGCGGCGAGCCGAACGCCGACGCGCTCGCCATCGCCATCGCCGAGCATGGCGATCTCTGCAGCGACGTTGCGGCCAGCGTCTCGCGCCCCGGCGGCGGCCTCGCGATCTTCTTGGTCCGCGTCGACGCGGGGGCCTCGCGCGGGAAGCCGCTGCCGGTCGGGACCTATCCGCTCGGGGCGCTGACGGCGGTCGGTGGCTTCCACATCCGCGCCATCCTGCAAGGCCACTACGACGACGCCACCTGCTCGGCGACGCTCAGCACGACCGAAGGGACGGCGACCAAGGGCTCCATCACGCTCACGTCGTCCTCGGCGGCGGGGGTCGCCGGGACGTTCACCGCGACGTTCCCCTCGGGGACGCTGACCGGCACCTTCAACACGTCGCTCTGTGCGAGCACCATCCCCAACTTCCTGAGCTGCAGCCCGTAACCGACGCGGCGCGTGGTGCGTTCCGGAACCGGCAACCAAAAGTTCCCGATATCGCCACGCCGCGCCGGCACTTGCAAGCAAGAACCTACCACTGTGGCGTAATGCCACACTTCATAAAACCTTGAAACCCTAGCAGAAATCGCCTGGCGCTTCCGCGATCCACCGGCTACTTTACGAACACTTTCTTTGTGCCCCGGCGCGCGCCTCCGGCAGGTGCGTTGCGCGGGGGACGGTCGGCGGAGGATTCATGGATGATCAGTTGTTCTCCGATCCGGCGCTCCGCCGGGTGGAGACGGAGTTGTCGGTACTTCGGGCGCTCGCCGCTCGGCTCGAACCGCTCGCGCGCAATGCCCAGAGCAACGCCATCGTCCCGCGGCGGGCCCCCACCGCTAGCGGGCTTGCGGAGGTCGGCGAGAACGTCGACTCGGTTGGCCTCAGCCAAGCGCTCCTCGTCGGCACGGAAGAGTCGTTTCTGTGCCTCGCCCGCCGCCTGATCGAAATCGTCTGCGAAGCCCGGGAAGCCGCCGATGAGCCGCCCGACAGCTCGGTGAGCGGCCAGTCGGTCTACACCGCCGTCGATCTTGGCCTCTCCTTTGATGAGTTCAGCCCGATCTATCCGGTGCACGCCTACCTGGCGGCCGACGAAAAGGCGGCCCAGCGGGTAACGAACGCGCTCGCCGCTGGCCAGGGGCCCGCCCGTTCGCGACCGCCCGCGGCGTCGCAGCCGACAGAGTCGTCGATCCGACCGGTCGCTGAAGCGCCCGACGAGACTGCCCACGGGCGCTGAAAGCCGTTCGCCGGTCCGAAGGTCGGATTTGCGTCCCGTTCGCCGGTCCGAAGGTCGAATTTGCGTCCCGTTCGCCGGTCCGAAGGTCGGATTTGCGTCCCGTTCGCCGGTCCGAAGGTCGGATTTGCGTCCCGTTCGCCGGTCCGAAGGTCGAATTTGGGCCCCGCAGCCCCGAGTGGGCGTCTATTTGGGGGTCGGCGCGTTCGTCGGGAGAGCTTGCTGTGCGCGTTCCACCGTTCCTTCTTCTGCTGGCCCTCGTGAATGGTGCGTGTGGGGAGGCTCCGGCCCCCAGTAGCGCCGACCTGCCCGACGTACCAAACGCACCCGACGCAGGCGACGGGGGCGAACGTCCGATCGTCTGGGGCTTCGTCGGGACCGGGCAGTCGCTCTCGACGGGCGGCCACGCGGGGAACGCCCCCTACACGCCGGTGCTGGCCGACGCCGGACCGAACCACTTCATGCTCGGGAACCTGACCGGCACCGGCGGGATCGCCGCGAACGCAGCTCCAGAAGCATCCTGGGCGTTGACGACCCTCGCCGAGCCGATGCGGGGAATCCCGCGGGGCACCGCGTGGCCGACGAACATGATGAACCAGAGCCTCCACACGCCGCTGGCGGCGCGGCTCTCCGTGCTTGTCCCCGGCGTTCGCACCGCCCACATCGCGGTGGGGCAGAACGGGCAGCCGATGGCCGGGATCAAAAAGGGGGGGGGCGCCCCCTCGTACGCCGGCAGTCTCGCCGAAGCGGCACGGATGAAGCGCCTCTTCGACGCAAAAGGCTACGACTACCGCATCGCCGCCGTCATCCTCACCCACGGCGAGAGCGACCTTGGCTCGGCGACTTACGGCGACCAAGTCCTTGAGCTTCAAGCGAATTACGACGCCGACCTCCGCGCCATCACCGGTCAAGCGGCGTCGATCCCGATGATCGTCACCCAGCCGAGCGCCGGCTACCCGCAGCCGACCGTCGGCCTCACCAGCGGCATCGGCGACCGGCTCCTCACCGCCTGGCTCACCCACCGATCCCAGCTGATTTTCGCCGGCTCGAAGCTCGGTCTCTCCTACTGGCCCAACGACTTTCACCTCGACGCCGCCGGCACCCGAGACCTCGGCTCCCTCTACGCGGAAGCGGCGCGCCCGCTCCTCGATGGCTCACCCGCCTTTGAGCCGCTCTATCCGGTGAGCGTCACCCGTGACGCCACCGACGGGGCGGTGGTGACCGTCGTCTTGAACCGCCCGGCGACCTTCGACGCCTCCCTTTGGGGCACGACGCACGCCACGACCTTCGGCGGCGCCTGGGCGAACGCTCGCGGCTTCGAAGCGGTGAACACCGGCGGCGCCCCGATCGCGATCACCGCCGTCGCCCTCGCCGGATCGACGGTGACCCTCACCTGCGCGACCAAGCCGGCGGCGATCGGCCACGCGATGTACGGCGACGGACCAAACACGATTCGCCGCACGCAAGTCCGCGACGGCACTGGGAATTGGCTCGTTCAGTTCATTCGGCGTTTCTGACGCTACTTTTTGCTTGCAAACGACGCTGCATCCGGCACATTTCGCGCGCCATGACCAAGCTATTGACTCGCCGACTCTCCGATGCGTCTGCGCTCCTTGTGGGGCGCGTCATTGCCACCGCCGCCGAAGATTTCGAGAAGCAGCACGGCCCGCTCCCGGCCCATCTTGCGCCGCTCTTTGCCGAGTTTTCGGCGGCAACGACCGCCCTCCAGCTCGAAGACGCAAAGACCGACGCCGAACTCTTCGTCTTCGATCGCGTCGCCGATCGGACGTTGAGCTCGTTTTACCGAGCGATTGAAGCGCAGAGCACGCTGTACAGCGGTGACGAACTACTCCCTTTGACGGCGGCCCAAAAGGCGGCCCGTGAGGCGGCGGAATCGTTGCTTGCGATCGCCTTTCCGAACGGCACCAGCTTCTTGAAGCTCCCGTACGGTGCTCAGTTTTTGGCGATGGAAAAGCTCGCTGCTGCCCTCGCGGAGCCGGGCCCCAAGGCGGCGGTGGCGACCCTCGGCATTGAACCGGGCGCCGCGCGCATTGCCGCAGTGACGAAGGCCTACGGCGGCTTCCTCGGCATCGGCCAGCCGGTGAAGGGGCCGGGGTCGTCGGTCCCCGTCAACGACGCCTGGCACGAGGCCTACGAAGCGCTGCTCTTCGGCGTGATCGGCGCCTTCCAGCGCACGCCCCACAACGACGCCGCAACCGCCGCCTTCCTCACGCCCTACACGACGGAGGTCGAGCGCCTCCGCGGCGCCGAGCGGAAGTCGCGCCGCGCGAAGAAGAACGGCGACTGATCCCGGCCATCGGCAACCTGTGGTAGTGGCGCGCCATGCGGTACGCCTTTGTCGCCCTGGCCGTGATTGTGGTGGGAATCACAAGCTTTCTCGCCTTTTCGCCCGCCCGCGAAGGGACGACCGCCTTCTGGCTCCTCGCGATCGGCCCCCAGGCGCTCCTCGCGCTGATCGGCGCCTATTTCGCCCACAAAGAGGGGCTCCTCCGCGAGTGGTTCACGCCAAAGTGGGGCGACGCGAGCCTCGCCGCCGCGCAGACCTTCATCACGATGGCGGGCGCGTGGGCCGGGACGAAGCTCCTCTTCGCCCAGGGCACGCCGCGCCAGGGGTTCCTCCTCCGCCTCTACATCCACCTCGGCGATCCGCGGGATTTCCTGAAGCATATTCCGCTGGTCGCCGCGACGCTCCTGGTCGCCGCCGCCGCCGAAGAGACCCTCTGGCGCGGCGTCGTCCCGATGCTCCTGGAGCCGAAGGTCGGCTCCCGCCGGGCCTGGATCTACGGCGCGTTCCTCTACGCGCTCGCCCACGTGCCGACCGCCTTCGCCCTCCGCGACGCAAACCTCGGCCCGAACCCGGTCCTCCCCTTGGCGGCGCTCGCCTGCGGGCTCGTCTGGGCCTTCGCCGTCCGGAAGACGGGGCGCCTCGTGCCGACCATCCTCGCCCACGCCCTCTTCGATTGGTTCGTCATTGTCGGCTACCGGCTCGCCGGCCCTTCGTTCTGACGCCCTAGGAAACGCGTAACCGGGGAGTATTTCATGGGAAAGCGGAGCGGTCCGTCGCGGTCCCGAAGTTCCGACGTCGCCGGGCGTTTCGACGCCGCCCTGATGCGCGCCGAAGCGCTCCTCCCGGGGGTCGCCCGCACGCTCGCCGCGGTTTCCGGGCCCACTTCAGCAGGGGTCCGTGGCGCGCTTGCGAAAGACTTTTCGCGGACCCGCACCCGCGCCGACTACCTCGCCGTCCGCGCCGAGCCGGCCTGCCGCGCGACGAGCCTCGCCCGTTTTGCCGCCATCGAGCGGCTCCGCTGTTGTTTGCGGGAGGTCGCCGGCGTCGACGTCCGCGCCACCGCCGCCGAGCTCTCCGCGTTGGCCGGCGTCTGCGTCGACGAAGCGCTCGACGAAGCGCTCGCCCGCGCCGACGCCCGCTTCGGAGCACCGCTCGCCGCCGCTGGCGGGCGCTGCCCGATCGTCGTCCTTGGGATGGGGAAGCTCGGCGGCGGCGAACTCAATGCGGGGAGCGACATCGATCTCTGCTTCTTTTACGGCACCGACGACGGCGCCACCGCCCAAACAGAAGACAGCCTCCACGCCTACTTTTCCAAGGTCGCCGAGTGGACGGTCAAAGCGCTCGACGAACCGGGCGACGACGGCGCCGTCTGGCGCACCGACCTCCGCCTCCGCCCGGAAGGGACGCGAGGCCCGCTCGTCAATTCGGTCGCAGCCGCCGAAAGATACTACGAAAACTGGGGTCGCACCTGGGAGCGCGCCGCCCTCCTCCGCGCCTCGCCGATCGCCGGCGATCGCCCCCTCGGCGACGAGCTTCAGCAGGCGCTTACGCCGTTTGTCTGGCGGCGGACCGTCGACCCGAAGCTCCCCGGCGAGCTCGCCGCGCTCCTCCAGCAGGCGCGCATGAAGGCGTCGAAACAGGATTTGAAGCTCGGCACCGGCGGCATCCGCGAAGTCGAGTTCTTCGTGCAGGGGCTCCAGCTCGTCTGGGGGGGGAAGAATCCGGACCTGCGGACCCCGCACACCCTCGAGGCCCTCGCCCGCCTCCGCGCCCGCGGCTTTGTGACCGATCGCGAGGCCTCCGAGCTCGAGGTCGCCTGGCACTTCCTCCGACGCGTCGAGCACCGCATCCAGGCCCAGAGCGGCCTCCCGACGCACACCTTGCCGAGCGATCCCGCCGGCCTGGAGGCGCTGGCCGTCTCCCTCGGGTTTCCGACCGCCGACGCCTTCGACGCCGCCCTCGCAGCGACGCGCACCTCGGTCGCTGCCATCTATCAGACGCTGCTCTTCGAAGCGGGGCGGACCGCTTTCGAGCAGAACCCCTGGGATTTCGTCGTTGCTCTCCTCGACGACCGCGGCCTCGTCGGCCCGGGCCTCGACGCCGCGCCGTCCCCCGCTGCGCGGACGGACGCGTTGGCGGAGGCGCTCGCAGGATCCTCCTGGCCGCCCGGCGTTGCCGGCTGGAGCGAGGGGCGCCGAGAAGAGTTCGCCCGCTGCCTGGTGGCGCTCGCGCGGAAGCCCGATCTGCCGCTCGGCGAGCGGACCCGGGAGCGCTATCCGGCGTTTGTTGCTCATCTTTTCCGCACGCTCGGCGATTCCGCCGATCCCGAGCAGGCGGCACGGCTCCTCGTCCCCTTCTTTTCGCGGGTCGCGAGCCCGGAGGGGTACGCGAAGGCCTTCGAAGGGCGCCCCGACGCCCTCGCGCGGCTGGTCTCGGTCCTCGGAACGAGCCGTTACCTCGGCGAGGGGCTCATCGGCCACCCGGCGCTCGTCGACCGCGCGCTCTTTGCCTTCTCGGTGCCGCGACCGGGGGACGCCGCAAAGGTTCTCGCCGAGGAGCTCCGCGCCGCCGCCGCCCGCCCCGCCGACGAAGACCCCCTCGAAGCCTTTGTCGGCGCCACCCGGCGCACGCGCTCCCGGGTGCTTGTCGACGTCGGCTGCGCAGAACTTGCTGGGGAAATTTCCGGGGATGACGTCGCCGCGCGGGTCACCGAGCTCGCCGAGACGCTGATCGGCGCCGCCCTCGACTACGTGACCGCCGACCTGCCCTCCTCGGTGAGTTCGCTGACCGTCGTCGCCCTCGGGAAGCTCGGTGGCTATGAGCTCGCCCACGGGAGCGATCTCGACCTGATTTTTGTCTACGACGACCGCAGCGAAGCGACCGGCGAAGACCCCGACGACGCCGCCGAGCGCTACGCCCGCGCCGCCCAGCGCGTCCTCCGCCTGCTGACGCTCCCCCACGGCGACGGCCCCGGCTACGAGCTCGACACGCGCCTCCGCCCCTCGGGGAACCAGGGGCTCCTTGTTGTGTCGTTACGCGCCTTTGCCCAATACCACGGCCACCAGGGGGGCAAGCGCCGCGCCGCCCCCTGGGAACGCCAAGCGCTCCTCAAGGCGCGCCCCCTCGGCGCCCAGACGGCTTTCGCGGCCACCGTCGCCGAAACGCTCCGCGCCATCGCCCTCGCCGACGAGCCGCCCGACGCGGAGGCGATGCGCGCCATGCGCGAAAAGATGGTGCGCGAACTCTACAGGCCCGACGAATACCGTCGCGATCTCAAACAGATGCCCGGCGGCCTCGTCGAGCTCGCCTTCACCGTTCAGTACGCGCAAATGAAGGCGCAAATCGCCGAAACCCACACCGGTCGCGCCATCGACGCCCTCGTCCCCAAGGGCCTCACGGCCGAAGACGCCGCGATCCTCCGGCGCGGGCTTTTGCGCTTCGGCCGCGCGGAGCGGGCTTTCCGGCTCCTCAGCGGCGACAGTGCCTCGGTGATCGACTTTCGCGCCCCGATCGCCGCCCATGTCGCGCGCCTCCTCGGCTATCGCGCCTCCGGATCCACGGTCGTCGACGACTTCCGCCACGATCTCGACGCTACCGCCGCCGCCGTCCACGAGGTCTTCGAGCGAGTTCTGCGATCCGGCGTCTCGCCGGGCGGAGACGTCCGACCCGGCTGACAAAAAAAGACCCCGCTCTCACGAAGAGAGCGGGGCTTTCGTGGCCGAAGCGACCGTCAGTGATTGAGCGCGTTCCCGATGCCGCCGAGGATGCCGAGCGCAATCGAGATGCCGGCGATGATGAGCGCCGTCTTCGCCTTGTTGCGGGCGCCTTCGATGTCGCCTGCGTTCTTCGCGCTGTTCGCCTGGACGGCGAACACGATCGCGACGATGCCGGCCGGGCAGCAGAAGAAGAGCGCAACGATCGAGAGGACGATCGAGAGCGTCGTGTTCACGTCGCCACCGGCGCCGGGCATCATCGGACCGCCCGGCGGGGGGAAGCCGCCCGGTGCACCGAAGCCGGGAGGGGGGGCGCCGTAGCCGCCCGCGGGGGGCATGCCGCCCGGCGGGCCGAAGCCACCGGGGGCGCCCGGCGGGGGACCGAAGCCGCCCGGCGGGGGACCAAAGCCACCCGGCGGAGCGCCGCCCGGCGGGGGACCGAAACCACCCGGCGGAGCGCCGCCCGGCGGGGGACCAAAGCCACCGGGGCCGCCGGGGGGCGGGCCGCCGTAGCCACCGCCACCCGGGGGACCGTAACCGCCAGCCTGAATCGTGTTGTTCTGCATGCCTTCCATGTCTGCTCCTTGGACTGCGGGTCGTCCGTCACGCGTCGGCATGCGGTTCCCCAAGACGCCGCGTAGAGTACCGGAGCCCTCCCAAACGGGAAGGCCGAACTTGCACACGCCCGGGATGCGCCCGAAGTTTCACGCCCACCAAATCGCCCCAAGTCCACGAAAAATCGACGCCTTTTCCCGTTTCCGCCGCCCGCCGGGCCGCGATCAAAAGCGGTAAAATCGGCTGCAATCTGCTCTACTCGCCACGTGCACGCGGCCGCCCCCCCGTCAAGACTCCACGTTCGTGACGCCGCCGCGCTTGCAGCGCTCTATCTCCTTGCGGTCGCCTACCCACTGTCGCCGCTGGCGAGCTGCCCGATCGCGACCACTCTCCACGCGCCGTGCCCCGGCTGCGGATCGACCCGCTCGATCCTCTCGTTTTTGCACGGGCATTTCGCCGAGTCCTTCCAGCACAACGCCGTCGCTCCGTTCATCGTCGCCCTCATCGGCCTGTTCGCGGCGCGAAGCCTCCAGGTAGCTATTTTTCAAGGTTTTTCTGCCGTCGGCCGCGACCGGCTGGCGATTGCCATCGCGAAGGGGCTCGCCGTCCTCTGGGGCGTCCAATTTTTGGTCTACCTGGCCCGTTTTGCCGGCCTCTTCGGCGGCCCCGAGCCGGTCTAACGGCTTCAATTTAAAGGAAAGCGGCCAAAATCCGGCGAAGAGCTGCCGCAAAGTCCCTTTTTGGCCCCCC
>JAAFHJ010000017.1 GCA_013298325.1 Myxococcales bacterium
AGCGGCGCTGCCTTTCGGCGTCTACCTCTTTTTTCTCTTTTTTTAGCGACCCTTTCGGGAAGCTGAGAGAGCGAAAAAGAAGCATCCTTTCAGCCACTTGCACTCTCGTGCGCGTCGCCGTCGGGATGGGCGGCTTCTACCGATCGTGCCTCGATGCGTCAACGCAAAAAGCGACCGCCCGATCGACTTTTGCCCGAGAACGCAGAACGCCCCCGACCGGTGGGTCGGAGGCGCTTTGCTTCTCCTCAGAGATCTCGCGACTTAGAGGCGCATCCCCGGTGCTTCGTAGCCGACGCTCGCAACGTACTCGAGGTAGCCACCCCCGTAGAGCTTCGGCCCCGTCGGGAGAACCTCGAGAACGCGGTTCGAGAGCTCAGCCAGGAAGTGACGATCGTGGCTGACGAAGATCATCGAGCCTTCGTACTTCTTGAGCGCTTCGATCATCATCTCCTTGGTCGCCATGTCGAGATGGTTCGTCGGCTCGTCGAGCACGAGGAAGTTCGGCGGATCGAAGAGCATCTGCGCGAGCACGAGCCGCGCCTTCTCGCCGCCCGAGAGGATCCGGCACGGCTTCTCGATGTCATCCCCGGAAAAACCGAAGGCGCCCGCGAGGGTGCGCAGGGAGCCGATCGACGCCTTCGGGAAGCGGTTGATGAGCGCGTCCCAGACGGTGTCCTGCGGATTGAGCAGTTCCATCGCGTGCTGGGCGAAGTAGCCGAGCTTCACGCTCGCGCCGACTTTGACCGAGCCCGAGTCGGGAACGGTGTCGCCGGTGATCAACTTAAGGAGCGTCGACTTCCCGGCGCCGTTGATCCCCATGACCGCCCAGCGCTCCTGGCGACGGACGAGGAGGTCAAAACCGTCGTAAATCTTGCGACTTCCGTAGGCTTTGCGAACTCCCTCGACCTTCACGACGTCATCGCCGGAGCGCGGCGGATCGGGAAAGTCAAAGTGGACGACCTTCCGGCGCTTCGGCGGCTCGACCTTCTCGATCTTCTCGAGTTTCTTCACGCGCGACTGGACCTGCGCCGCGTGGCTCGCGCGCGCCTTGAAGCGGGCGATAAAGGCCTCTTCCTTGGCGAGCATCGCCTGCTGACGTTCAAACTGAGCCTCGAGCTGCGCATCGGCGATGGCGCGCTGCTTCTCGTAGAACTCGTAGTCGCCGCCGTAGGTCGTGAGTTCACCACCATCGATCTCGAGGATTTTCGAGACGATACGGTTCATGAAGGCCCGGTCGTGGCACGTCATGATGACGGCGCCGTCGAAGCCCTTGAGGAAGGTCTCGAGCCAAAGGATCGATTCGAGGTCGAGGTGGTTGGTCGGCTCGTCAAGGAGGAGCACGTCCGGCTTCATGAGGAGGATGCGGGCGAGCGCCACACGCATTTTCCAACCGCCGGAGAGGGCGCCGACGTCCTTATCCATCGTCTCCTGAGCGAAACCGAGACCGGCAAGGATTTCGCGCGCTTTCGCCTCGAGGGCGTAGCCGCCGAGCTCCTCGTAGCGGGCCTGGGCGTCGCCGAACTCCTCGACGAGCTTCTCCATCTCGTCCATCCGATCGGGATCGGAGAGCGCATGCTCAAGCTCGTGCATTTTTCGGGCGATCTCGGAAACCGGCCCGGCGCCGTCCATCGTCTCTTCGACGACAGATTTTCCAGACATTTCGCCAACATCCTGGCTGAAGTAGCCGATGGTGTAGCCCTTATCGAGGACGACGTTCCCGGTGTCAGGCGTCTCCTCCTTGATGATCATCCGGAAGATCGTCGACTTGCCCGAGCCGTTGGGCCCGACGAGGCCGACCTTTTCGCCGCGATAAATCGCGCACGAAGCGTCGACGAGGAGAATCTGACTGCCGTGACCTTTGGAGATGTTGTCGAGCCGGAGCACGGCCGGCCCGATAGCAGCTCACCTGGCAAATTGCGACGATCGGCTTCCGGCCGGCAAGACGACCACGCGCCTCACCGGAGCGCGTGGAAGTGGGCAAGGAGCCCCGCCGACTCCGGCGCGACCGGCACGGCGCAGTCGCGGACGGCGGGAAGGATCTTCCCCGCTAGCTCCTTGCCGAGCTCGACCCCCCATTGATCAAAGCTGTTGATCCCCCAAAGAACACCCTGCACAAAGATCTTGTGTTCGTAGAGGGCGATCAGGCGCCCAAGCGTGTACGGCGTGAGCTTCTTGTAGAGGATCGTCGTGCTCGGCCGGTTCCCGGGGAACACCTTGTGCGGCGCCAGCGCCCGCGCTTCATCGTCAGGCATTTTCCGAGCGATCAGCTCCGCATACGCCTCTTCGAGGGTCTTGCCGCGGGCGAGCGCTTCGCTTTGCGCGAAGACGTTTGCGAGGAGCTTCTGATGATGATCGACGTACGAATTGTGACTCTCGGCTGCCGCAATAAAGTCGCAGGGAACCAACGTCGTCCCCTGATGAATCAATTGATAAAACGCGTGCTGCCCGTTCGTCCCCGGTTCACCGAAGACGACCGGTCCCGTCTCGCCATCGACGGGGCGACCGTCCTTCTGGGTCCCCTTCCCGTTCGACTCCATATCGGCCTGTTGGAGGTAGGCCGGCAGCCGGTGGAGATATTGGTCGTAGGGGAGGACGGCGAGCGAGGGCGCCCCAAGGAAATTGCGGTTCCACACGCCGGCAAGAGCGAGCTGAACGGGGAGGTTCTCCTCGAACGGGGCGTCGCGGAAGTGGGTGTCGATGGCATGGGCGCCCCGAAGAAGCTCTTCGAAGCGATCAAAACCGACCGCCAGTGCGATCGAAAGCCCGATCGCACTCCAAAGGGAGTAGCGGCCGCCAACCCAATCCCAAAATGGAAACATTTCCTCGCGGGAAATGCCGAATTCCGTCACCTCTTTTTCGTTGGTGCTCAATGCCACAAAGTGGCGTCCCACGTTCGCCCCGGCGGGCAAATGTGCAGCGACCCACTCGCGCGCTGACCGAGCATTCGTCAACGTTTCTTGGGTCGTAAACGTCTTTGAGGCCACAAGAAAGAGAGTTTGTTCGGCGTCGAGCCCCTTCAACGTTTCTACGAGGTGTGAACCGTCAACATTCGATACAAACCGAGCATCAATGGCACGGTCGGCGTAGGGCTTGAGCGCTTCGGTCACCATGACGGGGCCGAGGTCGGAGCCGCCAATGCCGATATTGACGACGGTCGTAAACCGCTTGCCGGTTGCGCCGACGCGGATCCCCGCGTGGACCGCCTCGACGAAGGCCTTCATCTGGGCGAGCACGGCGTTCACTGCCGGCATCACGTCGACGCCCTCGTGGAAAATCGGCTGCGACGAACGGTTCCGGAGGGCGACGTGGAGGACGGCGCGCTTTTCTGTCGTGTTGATCGGCGCCCCGGCAAACATCGCGGCGCGCGCCTCATCGAGACCCGAAAGTCGAGCAAGTTCCAATAGTAATGCTCGGGTATCTCGGTCGTATCTCTGCTTCGAGAGGTCGACCAGGAGGTCCTCGTGGCGGAAGGAGAACGCCTCAAAGCGGGCCGGGTCCTCGGCAAACGCGTAGCGAAGCGAAAAAAGGGAGGATTTTCGCTCCGTAAGCGCGTCACGGATCGTCGCTGCAGTTCGCATGGCGCGAAGGATACGCGAGACGAGACACGAAGGGACGGTTCCCGGTCCGTGGATGCGACTTCCAAGCTAGGCTCCGCGCCGATGGGCGCCGTCGGCAACAGGGAGAACGCGAACACGCTCTCCGATCCGGCATCTCGCCGGGCGGAGACAAACACGTCGGCGCTTGGCCAGGAGGGGACGGCCGTCCCCGAGACGCGCCTCTCGCCGAGGGGCGAAGCCAACACGGAGACGCTCCCACCGGAAACCGTGTCTGAAGGGGCAGAAGCTCCCGATCCTTTTGGAGAAACGCACCTTCCTGTCGCGCACTTCGGCTCAGGCACCGAGGTCTCCGCCGGCGATTCGGCCCAGCGACCGCGCTCCTCGGCGGGGAGTCTCCCGCGCGAATTCGGCGACCCGACGACCGACGACCCCCGAGAGGTTGACGTAGCCGCCGTCATCACCCAACCGCGCGCCGATGCCCGCTACGCGATGGTGCGACGCCTCGGTGAAGGGGGCATGGGGACTGTCGAGCTGTTGAGGGACGGGGTCGTCGGCCGCGACGTCGCCGTCAAACGGCTCCGCGTCGACCACATGCATCGTGCAGATATGCGCCTCCGTTTCCTCCGTGAGGCGCGGATCCAGGGGCAGCTCGAGCATCCGGCCATCGTCCCCGTCTACGACCTCTCTGCCGCCGAAGATGGCGCCCCCTTCTTCACGATGAAGCGCGTCCGCGGCGAGACCCTCGAAGAAATTCTGGAACTCAAACGCCGTAGGCGTGCCCGCGAAGGCAAGAATGCGTCGGCGAGCTTTGGTACAATCGAACGTCCAAGCAGGCGCATCCCCTCGCTACGAAAGCTCCTTACGGCGCTTGCTCAGGCGGCGCTTGCCGTCGAGTTTGCGCACGCGCGTGGCGTCGTTCATCGCGACCTCAAACCGGCAAATATCATGCTCGGCGCCTGGGGCGAGGTCTACGTTCTCGACTGGGGGATCGCGAAATTGCGCGGAGATGTCCCGGTTTCGTCCATCGGTGACGGCCCGGAATCCCTTCGAGGCGACCGCGGCGACCGATCTCGGGGAATGGGCATGCCGGTAGATACCGGCACCGAATTTCCCGGCTTTGAAACGGCCTACGGTTCCATCACAGGAACTGTGGGGTACCTCTCTCCCGAGCAGGCCCGCGGGCTCCCCGTCGATGGTCGGAGTGACGTTTGGTCACTCGGCACAATTCTCTTTGAGATTCTCGCAGGAGTCCCATTGATTCCAGCGTCGACGCCCGGCAAGATGCTCGCCGAGACGATCGCCGGCCCGAATCCGGACCCTGCAGAGCGCTCCGGCGACGACGCCATCCCCTTCGAACTGGTAGACCTCTGCAAGCGTGCACTCTGCACGGACGTCGCCGATCGACTCCCCTCGGCGCGCGCCTTCAGCGAAGCGCTGGAACGGATCCTCGACGGCGACCGGGACGCCCAGAAGCGCCGTTCCGCGGCCCTCGAAGAGGCGACAAAAGCGCGCAAAGCCCTCGAGAACGGCGATCGTGACGGCGCCATCGCGGCGGCTCAGGCGGCCCTCGCCCTCGACGGCGGCTCCGAGGACGCGCGCACGCTCCTTGTGGAGACGCTCCTCGAACCTCCCGCCGTCGTTACGGCCGCGATGGAGGAGGAGCTCGATACCGCCCACCAGGGCGACTACGTGAAGCTCGCGAAATTTGGAGCAATTGCCTACCTCGGTTGGCTGCTTGCAGCACCGCTCTTCCTCTACGCCGGCATTCGATCGTGGCCCCTTTTCGGCGGCTACTTGCTCTCCACCGCGCTTGCGTCCGGCTACAGCTTCTACCTCTCCCGGCAGAAGCGAATCGAGGCCTACCAGGGCGTGCTGCTCCTCACCGTGATCGTCGTCGCGATCGGTGTGCTCGCATTCCTGTCCGGTTCGCTGATCATCGTGCCGGGGATCGCCGCTGCAAATTCGCTCGTTTATGCGTCAGCCGCCCCGGCTCGCCTGCGCCTACGCATCGTGCTCCTCGCCGCGCTGAGCGTCGCCATTCCGCTCGCGCTGGAGGTCACCGGCCTCGTTCCGCCGGCGTTCCGCTTCGAAGGCGGGAACATCGTGCTCCTGCCACGACTCGTCGAGTTCTCCCCACGTACCCTTCCGGTCTATTTTCTCTTTGCCGGCATGCAGTACTGGCTAACGAACTTCTTCGGGCTCCGGATGCGTCGCGACCTGGAGGCCCTCGAGCGGCGCATGCTCGCGCACACCATCGAACTCCGGCGCTTCGTGCCGGAGGCGGCCAAATCGGCGGCACGGATGCCGGCACCGACGAGCCGGGAACTCGAGATGTGTGCCCTCGATCTCCGCCGTGCCAAGTAGCGGAGACAAACGCATCAAACCATCACGGCGTTTGAAACAAGAAAGCCCCCGAAAAACTCGGGGGCTTCATTGTTAGAAGAGGACGACGCTCAGACCGTGATCTCTTTGAGCGTGATCTTCGCACGCTCGTGGATCCCGAGGCCGAGGGAGGCGGCCGTCTTGATGTAGGAGGGCTCGCGCTTTTCGTCGGTCAGCGTCTTGAGACCATACTCTTTGCGAGCCGCCTCAATGATTTCCCAGCCGATCGTGTCGAGAGCGACCGGATCGGTGCTCGCGTAGACCGCCTCGTGGGCCTTCACGTACTGGGGCTGCTTCCAGAGCGGCCCGCCGTTGGCCATGATCTTGTAGCCGTCCGCAATATGGAGGCGAACACGCGATTTGATGACGTCCTGGCTGTAGAGAAGCGCGATTTGAGGGCTCGCGTGGTGGACGTGGAAATCGTGGGGATTGATGGTGCAGCCGTGGGTCATGTTCTTCAGCGCGCCCGTGTAGCCACAGATGCTGTGGTCCTTGATCAGGCTGAAGTTGATGGCGGCGGTCGCTTCGGTGAGGACGCGGACGAACTTCGTGCGCGTCCCGGTCCCCGGGATGATGCGGTCGTCCATGACGGCGTCGTTGTTCGCGTGGATGGCGACCTTGACCCCGTTGGGGACGTTCTGCGCAGTGATGCGGGTACCGGCGAGGAAGCCGTTGTACTGCTCCAAAACGGTAATCTTTTCGGGCTTCACGCCCGACTTGATCATCGCCTCGAGGAACGGGATCACGAGCTCCTTGTTCGTCCCCATGTTCTTGAGGGCGATCCCGTTGACCTTCACCACAACGACGTCGTCCGGGTGAACGAACTTTGCGACCGCCGCGACGACGTCTTTTTCGCCGGTAAGCTCGGTCATCACACGCTCGAGCATCGTCTTTGCGTCGGCGTCATTCGGATAGAGCTTGTTGGCTTGGAGGGAGCCGGCCTTGGCGACCTTCACCACTTTGCCCGGGGCCGAATACGGAGTGAAGCCGGCCGGCGGGCGGGCAGCCCAGTTCTTCTCTTCCTTCGGCGCCGCAAACGCGGTGCGGCCGGTGCCGAGAAGCGTCGCGCCGGCGACGGCGGCGGCGGCCCCCTGGACGAAGGTGCGACGGGCGATCCCTTCCCCACCAACGGTCGCAAGTTGCTCGTTTTGCTGCGCGTCCTGGTCGTGTCTTTCGGTCACCGGCGTCTCCTTCGCAAGTCTTCTCGGTTCGGGCTCGGCTGAAGAGCCCGCCGCCCCCGGCGTCACAGACGCCGACGGACGGACCCGGCGGACCTTAGTACGGGTTCGGGGCGCGCGCAGCGGCGTTTTTCCTGGCATTCGTGCCACGCCCGGGCGTTCGCGTGGCACGCCGGGCGCTGTCTGCGCGCGCCCCCCCCCTGGCCCGGGCCAGGCAAATCGGGGCAGGGCCAGGGGGGCAAGGAACACGAATCGCGCGTTTCGCAGGGATTTTGCGTTGGCATGCGGCGTGATGAAGGGGACGCGCTGCCGACGAAGACCTGCAGAAGAAGCAGGAAACCTTCGTCCGCGGAAGTCGTGTTGTCTGTTTTTTTCAAACGTACATCCTCCTCATTCTGAAGGAATCAATTCATCATGGATCAAAGCAAAATGAAGGCCGTTTACACGATCGTCGAGCGTGGCGAAGGGAAGTCCTACTGGACGCGCATCGGCGTCGCCTTCGAAAACCGCGACGGCTCCTACAACCTCAAACTCGACGCGCTTCCAGTGAACGGTCAGCTCCAAATGCGTGAGTACGAGCCGAAAGAGAAGGAGGACCAGCGGGTGGCCGGACGGAACTCCGGAAGCAATGGCGGTGGCCCCCGCCGCGACTACCCCCACTCGAACGTCGGCTGAGCGATGCACACCGAAACCCCTTCCGAACTCCGCCGCGTCCGCTTCGCCTTGCGCCGCGCCGCGATCCGCCGAGCATGCTTGCAAACTGCACACAACGCCTGGGCAGCGTTGCTTGCGCTTCGCCATCGATTCCCGCCGCTGCCAGGGAAAATCCTGGTCACCGTCTGCGCGCTCCTCGCGCTGGCGGGGCTTGGATCGCCGACCGGCGCACGCCTCCTCGGGCTGAAGACCAGGGAAGCGCTGGCGCGCGAGCCCCCACCGCAAGCGGCCTCCGCACCCCCCGCAACATCGACGGGGCCAGCATTGCCCGCCCCACCGACCCCCGTGTCCTCGGCGGGCCCTATCGAGACCGCCGAGGCGCCCCCCGCAGTCGCGCACAGCGCGCGGGCGACGCCAGAAGACCCCGTTTACGTGAATGAAGCCGATGCGACCGAGCTTCGACGGCTCCCCGGCATCGGTGCCAAACGGGCCGACGCGATCCTCGCACTTCGCGCACGAAAACAGAAGTTCACCCGCGTAGAAGAACTCCTCACTGTAAAAGGAATTGGACCGAAGAGTCTTGCAAAACTTCGACCGTTGATTCGCCTCAGCCGGCCGGCTGTTCCGGCAAAGAATGGTCCGACAACCGGCAAAGAAACGCCGGAGAAAGCGAACTCTCCGGCGAACACGTAAGCCGACCTAGATGGTTGTCGAAATGGGCCTCACCCCTCCGCGTTGCGGACGCGGGTGAGGCTCGCGCCGACGGCGTTCAACTTTTCTTCAATCTTTTCATAACCTCGGTCGAGGTGGTAGACGCGGCGAACCTCCGTCTCCCCCTCAGCCACGAGCCCGGCGAGAATGAGCGAGGCGCTCGCGCGGAGGTCGGTCGCCATGACCGAGGCGCCGTAAAGGGTATCGACGCCACGGACGAGCGCCGTGTTGCCGCGGAGGGCGATCTCGCCCCCCATGCGGTGGAGCTCAGGGACGTGCATGAACCGGTTCTCAAAGATCGTCTCGGTGATGACGCTCTCGCCACGGGCCCGCGCCATGAGGACGAGAAACTGAGCCTGCATGTCGGTCGGGAAGCCGGGATGCGGCGCCGTGGTGACGTTCACCGCCTTGATGGGACGCGTGCGCTGTACACGCAAGTCGTGCCCCTCGGTCGTTAGCGTGACGCCGGCGGCGCGGAGCTTCACGAGGAGCGGCTCAAGATCGGAGAGATCGGCCCCCTCGACGACGACGTCGCTCCCCTCGTGCATCGCCGCCGCGATGAGGTACGTGCCGGCCTCGATACGGTCGGGGATGATTGCATGATCGAAGGGGGCGAGCTCGTCACGGGCGCGCCCCTTGATGTGGATGACGTCGGTCCCCGCGCCGTCGACCTCCGCCCCCATCTTGTTCAAGATGCGCGCAAGTTCGACGATTTCCGGCTCGCGGGCGCAATTCAAGAGCGTGGTGCGCCCCTTCGCAAGTGCTGCCGCCATCAGGATATTTTCCGTCCCGGTGACCGTCGGCATGTCGAAATAGACTTCGGCCCCCTGAAGCTGGCCGCCGTTGTTCGGCCCCTCGGCGATGACGTAGCCGCGTTCCAGACGGATCGTGCAGCCCATCGCTTCGAGGGCCTTTAAGTGTTGGTCGATGGGGCGAGCGCCGATCGCGCAGCCGCCGGGGAGCGAAACCTTCGCGCGCCCGTAACGTGCAACGAGAGGCCCGAGCACGAGGACGCTCGCGCGCATCTGCTTGACGAGTTCGTAGGGGGCCTCGGGGCGTACCGTCCCCCGGGTTTCGCCGACGGAGACCATCGGCGCATCGACGGAGACGTCGCGCCCGAGGAAGCGGAGGAGGGCGGCCGTCGTATCGATATCCCGCAATTTCGGGACGTTACGAAGGACACTATTCCCGTCCGAAAGGAGCGTTGCGCAGAGGATCGGGAGGGCGGCGTTCTTCGCACCAGACACGCGGATGCGCCCCTGAAGGGGCGTCGGAGAACCTTTGACGACGATCGCGTCCATGCTCAGACCCCCTTCTCTTCGGCTTCGAGCGCCTTCTTTGCCGCTTCTTTGGCCGCCTTGAATCGCGCTTTCAGGCGATCGGCATAGCCGTCTTTGTTGTCCTGCTTCGTACGCGCAATCGCGAGGGCGCCCGCGGGGACGTCCTTCGTCACGCAGGTCGCCGTGGCGACGTAGGCCCCTTTGCCGACGCGGACCGGCGCAACAAGCTGGCTGTCGGAGCCGATAAAGACTCCGTCTTCGAGGATGGTCGTGTGCTTTTGGAAGCCGTCGTAGTTGCAGAAGATGGTGCCGGCGCCGACATTCACATCTTCGCCGACGATGCCGTCGCCCAAATAGGCGAGGTGATTCGCCTTCGAGCGGTTGCCGAGCGTCGTCTTCTTGAGCTCGACGAAGTTGCCGACGTGACTCTCCTCGCCAAGGACCGAAGCGGGGCGAAGGTGAGAAAACGGGCCAATTTGTGCGGCGCGGCCGATGACAGCGTCTTCGGCGACTGTGTACGGCTTGATGCGGACGTTCTCACCGACGGTGACGTTTGTGAGCACGCTTCCGACGTCGATCTGACAGCCGTTTCCGATCGATGTCTTCCCACGCAAAACGACGCCGCTCTCGACGATGACGTCGGTGCCGAGCGTCACGCCGTCTTCGATCCGCGCCCCTTCGCGGATGGTGACGCCAGCCTTGCGATGCTTGGTGAGCAGGCGCTCATGCATCGTCGCCTCTGCTTCAAAGAGCTGCTGGCGGTCGTTGATGCCGATCATCACATCGGGGGACGACGCGACGCCGATGACACGATCGCCCCGCTCGGGGGCGAAGGCGACGATGTCGGTCAGGTAGTACTCCCCTTGGGCGTTATTGGGAGTGAGACTTGCGAGCGCTTCCCGAAAGAAGTCGGCACGGGCCGCGTAAATACCGGGATTGATTTCCGTGACCGCGCGCTCCTCCGGCGTGCAGTCTTTCTGCTCGCGAATCGCAACGATGTGCCCGGTCGCGTCGCGAAGGACGCGGCCGTAGCCGGTCGGATCGGCAAGCGTACAAGTCGCCATCGCGAGGGGGGAGGTCGGATTTTCATCAAGAGCTTCGGCGATTTTCGCGAGGTCTGCTGCGCCAACAAGCGGCGCGTCCCCGTAGAAAACCAAGACGCGTTCGCAATCGGCGGCGAGCGCGGGAAGTGCGGCGCGCGCGGCATCGCCGGTCCCACACGGCTTGTCTTGCAGGGCGAATTTTACGCGGGCGCCAAACGCCTCACGGAGATAGCTCTCGACATGCTCGCGCCCGTGGCCGACGACGACGATCACCTCGGAGGCGCCCGCCTCAAGGGCCGCGCGCACCGGGTAGTGGACAAGTGGAAGGCCGCAGCTTCGATGGAGCACCTTCGGCAAGGTGCTCTTCATGCGGGTTCCAAAACCGGCCGCGAGAACCACGGCGCTGGTGCGTGCAAGGGCGGAATTCATGCGGCGCGAAGGGTATCACGTTTTGGCGATCCGAGCCTCGAACTGGGCAGCGCGCATGACGGAATGCGCGCTGCCCAGTTCGAGGCAACGACGCCCCACCTGCGCCCCAAACATATTGAACTTACTTATCAAAATCAGCAATTCGTGAGCGCTCCGGCATTTGTCGGATGGGGCATCGCCCCCCCAGGCGCTAGACGCTTCCGCGATGTTGCCCCTCCGTGCCCTCCGTTGCGTCTCTGCCAGCTGTCTGGCGCTCGCCGTTGCCGCAGGACCATCGGCCTACGCGGAGGAGGCGACGCCCCTCGCTGGCACCGCCCATGCGCCGGTCGTCGCGGCCCCGCCGCTTGCGCTGCGTCGCGAGGAGGCACGGCGGCTCGGAGCCCAGCAAGCTCCCGAAGTCCTTCGTACAAAAGTACTCGCGCAGGCCGGGAGCGCTGCGCGCAGAGACGTCGGCGCGCTCACCTTCGCGCCGCGGGTCACGCTCTACGCGGGCCCGCGTCAATTCGCGAACGGCGCCACGCCGGGGGCCGAAGTCGGCGCCCAGATTTTCCAAGAATTTCCGACGCAAAACCTCGTCGGCGCCCGAAAGCAGGCGGCCGGCGCCGAGGCCGATCGCCTCCACGCAGAAGAAGCACGCGCCGAGTATGACGGCGCAAAAGTCGCAGAAGAAGCTTTTGATGCCGCCCTCCTTGCGGCTGTCTTTGCATTGAGGCATCGGGCGGAAGAAGACGCAGCCGCCATCGCAGTTCAGATTCAAGCGCGCGTTCAAAAAGGGGTCATTTCCCCAGAAGATGGCTCGCTTGCCGCCGCGGAGGCGGCCGACGCCCGCCTCAATACGCTCGACGCGGAAGGGGCACGGACCGAGAGCCTTTTCCTCCTCCGGCGTGCGATAGGCGTCCCGCCGGAGGCGCCGCTCCGACTCGATGGGTCGATCGATACAGTCCCTGCAATGCCGAATATAAAAGCAATTTCCGACAGTCACCCGGCACTCGTACTTGCGCGTGCCCAGACGGCCCGCGAAAAAAGCGAGCGGACGGCGATCGTGGCGCGCGAAGTCCCGACCTGGGGCCTCGGCGTGACGTACATGCGCGAAGGGACCGGCGAACGGACAACCCTGGCTTCCGTTCAGTTGCCGATTCCGGTGAGCGACGTAGCGAAATACCCGCGCGCCCAGGCCGATCTCCGTGTGCTTGCACGCGAGAGTGAGGCCCGACTTCTCAAAGATGATTTGGACCGCCAGCTCGCGATGGCGCTCCACGAATGTGGCCATCTCCGGGAACGAGAAGAGCTCCTCAATACGGCGGTGCTCCCCAAGCTTCGCGAGGCGGTGACCGTGGCTCGAGCCCAGGTCGATCGCGGTGTGCGCGATCTTCCGTCGTTCTTCGCCCTTCGAAAGCGAATGCTCGCCGCCGAAGAGCAGCTCGTGGCGGCGAGGGCTTCGATTCGCGTCGCCGACGCACACGCGCGCCACGTGGCCGGCGGAGGGGACAAAAGCGAATGAATACTAAACCCTTTCGCCTACTGACGCTCGTTGCATGTTGCTCGCTTGGTGCGTGCAGTAAGGCGCCGGTTGATGGCGCTCCCCCCGTCGCCTCTGCCGGTACACCGGTGGCGACCGCGTCGACGGAGGGTTCCGGAATCGTCCTCGCCGGGCGCGATGCGCTCCTCGCCGCCGGGCGCCTTCGCGTGGAGGCGGTGGCGACGGGGCCGTTTGCAACCAGCGCGGAGCTTGAGGTCCCGGGGACCTTCGTCGCCGCCCCCAATGGCACCGCCGAAGTCGGCGCGGTCGTGGCGGGGCGCGCGACGCAGGTCCTCGTCGAAGAGGGGGATCGCGTAGAAAAGGGGGCGCTCCTCGCGCGGATTGAGGCGCCGGAAGCGGCCCGTGCGGCTGCCGATTTGGTGCGCGCAACCGCCCGAATTTCGCCCCTCGAAAAGCGCCTCGCCCGCTACGAAGCGCTCGCCCAAGAGCAGGCGGCGGTTCCGATGCAAGTCGATGATCTTCGTGGCGAACTGGCGGCGGCCCGCGCCGATGCGGGAGCGGCCCGGACGCTCCTCGCCGCGTTTGGCGCCGATGGCAACGGCGCAGTTGTTCTTCGCGCCCCCTTTGCCGGCATCGTGGCCAGCCGCGCACTCCCGCTCGGCGGCGCCGTCGCCCCCGAAAAGACGCTCTTCACGCTCCTTGCTGAGGATGCCCTTGTCGTCGCGGCTCGCTGGCCGGAGCGCGGCCCTGCGCCCCCCGTGGTCGGTGCTCGGGCACGACTCCGTCCAGCTTCCGGGATAGATGCATCCTGCACAGGACAGGTCCGCGCCGTCCTTCCGACCGTCGATCCCGTCTCGCGCACGCGCACGCTCCGGATCGCGCTCGGTTCGGAGAAGTGTCCGTTTTCCTTGCTTGGTTCCGAGGTCACCGTCGCGTTTCCGACGGCCAGCGGCGGCCAACACGTGCAACCTACACCATCCGAACGCACCATCCCGCGAAGCGCCGTCGTTGACCTTCGCGGCGCGACGACCGTCTTTGTGGAGCGCGGCGATCGCTACTCCCCACGCACCGTCCGCCTCGGCGTCGGGACGCCGACCCGCGTCGTCGTCGCGGAGGGGCTCGTCGACGGCGATCGCGTCGTGACGGAAGGGGCAGTCCTCCTGAAAGGCGAACTCTCCCGCGACGACCTGACCGAGGGCGGGCCCACTGCCACGGGGGCGAAATGATCGGCGCCCTCGTCGCGTTGTCGGTCCGCCACCGGGGCCTTGTTCTCTTCTTCACGTTCCTCGCCGCCGCACTCGCACTCTTTGCTGCAAAAGGGCTCCCCGTCGATGCGGTACCGGACATTTCAAACGTTCAAGTTCAGGTCCTAACTGCGGCTCCAGGGCTCTCGCCCTTGGAAACGGAGGCGCAAGTGACCCGTCCCGTCGAATTGAGTATGACGGGCCTTCCCCATTTGAAGGAGCTCCGCTCCGTCTCCCGTTCGGGGATCTCCGCCGTCACCCTCGTCTTTGAAGACGACCTCCCGCTCGCCGATGCTCGCACGCTGGTATCGCAACGGATGCCGAGCGCCCGCGAGGCGACCAAGGGGAGCGGTGAGCCGCAAATGGGCCCGATGGCGACTGGACTTGGCGAAGTGTTCCACTTCACGGTGCGCTGGCCGGGGCACACACCGACGGAGGTCCGCACCCTCCTCGACTGGGAAATCGCACGGCCGCTGCGGCTCCTGCCCGGCGTCGTCGAGGTCAACGGCTGGGGCGGCGACGTCGAAGAGGTCGAGGTGCTCGTACGCCCCGAAGATCTTCGAAGATTTTCAGTCACCCAAGGGGACGTCGAGGAGGCGCTGACCGGCGGCGGCCACAACCGGGGCGGCGGCGCCATCCCGCGTGGTGGCGAGCAACTCCTCGTGCGCCTTGATGCACAATACAAGAGTCTCGCCGACGTCGAGGCGGTTCCGCTTGCCAGCAAAATTCCAGGGACGAACACCCCGCTCGCCGTCCGCGACGTCGCGACGGTGCGTTCGGGAGCTCACTATCGCCTCGCGTCCGCAACCGAGGATGGAGCGGGGGAGACCGTCTACGCGATGGTGCAGATGGTCGCCGGCGGCAATGCGCGCGAGGTAGCCGCCGCGGTGAAGACGCGCCTTGACGAGATCGCGCCGCGCCTGCCGAAGGGGGCGGTCATCGTCCCGTTTTATGACCGCAAAGCCTTCGTAGATCGCGTCCTTGGAACGGTGGAACACTCGCTGCTCGAGGGGGCCTTCGTCGTTGTCGTCGTCCTCTTCCTGCTCCTCGGAGACCTCCGCGCCGGCCTCGTCGTAGCCACGGCGATCCCGCTGTCGCTCCTCGGCGCCCTCGCCTGGATGCGCGTGACCGGGCAGAGCGGCAACCTGATGTCGCTGGGCGCCGTCGACTTTGGCCTGGTCGTGGACGGCGCGGTGGTCGTCGTCGAAGGGGCGCTCGCCGCCATGGTCCGCGACCGCATTTCCGCCTCCGACGCCCTCGTTCGCGAAGGGAAGAGCGTCGGCGCCCCTATCGCGTTTGGCGTCGTCGTGATCGGCGTCGTCTACGTGCCGATCCTCGCCCTCGATGGCGTTGAGGGGAAGCTGTTTCGCCCCATGGCTATCACCGTCCTCTTCGCCCTCGCGACGGCGCTGGTGCTCTCCTTCACGTTCATTCCGGCTCTGGCGTCGCTCGTCCTCAAACCGGCAAAAGACGACCATGAATCGTGGATTCTCCGCAATGTACGCCCTTTGTTTTCGCGCGCCTCGGCCTTCTTTTGGCGACTGCCGAACGTCGCCATCGCCGCCGCCATCGGTTTCGTCGTCGTCTCCGGCATCGTCGCGTCACGCCTCGGAACCGAGTTCGTCCCCCGGCTGGAAGAGGGGGACATTGTGGTTCAGCTTACGCGCCCACCCAGCGTTTCGCTCGCCGAAGCGATCGCAGGGACCGGAGCTGTCGAGACGGCGCTCCTTTCCTTTCCTGAAGTAGATCGGGTTGTTTCGCGGACCGGCGCCCCCGACGTGGCCACCGACGTCATGGGGCTTGAGCAGAGCGACGTCTTCGTGATGCTTAAGCCGCGTTCTCAATGGCGCTTTCACGATCGCGAGGCGCTCGTTGGCGCGATGGAGACGGCACTCAAAGCGGCACTCCCGGGGACCGGCTTCGCATTTAGCCAGCCGATTCAAATGCGAAATGACGAACTTCTAGGCGGTATGAAGAGCGACGTCGGGATCAAGGTCTACGGGGACGATCTGGCAGCAACGAGCGCCGCCGCCGCGAAGGTTGCCCAGGTGGCGGGAGGGGTGACCGGCGCCTGTGACGTACGTGTGGAGGCGACGTCGGGCCTCGCGCTTGCGACGCTCCGCCCCGATCCGGCGGCGCTTTCTGTCCGCGGCGTACCGCCGTCGGATCTCGCGGCGACCTTCGAGGCGTTTGGGCCCGGTCGCCCCCTCGGGCAGGTCGCGTTTGGCGACCGTCGCGTCGACCTCACCTTAAAGCGGGCGCGCCCCGTCGACGCAGAAGGGCTCCGCGACGAGCCGATCATCGTCGCCGGCGGGCGCGCGGTCCCCCTCGGCGCCGTCGCCCGCTACGAGGCCCAAGACGGGCCGGCCCAAATCGGTCGTGAAGCCGGCCGCCGACGGGTCCTCGTCGAGCTCAACGTACGTGGTCGGGACCTCGGTGGCTTCGTGAAGGCCCTCGAGGCGGAGGTCGGCAAGGTCACCCTGCCCCCCGGAAGCTTCGTCGAATTTACCGGCGCAAACGAGCATTTGGAGCATGCGGCCCAGCGGTTTGCGTTGGTCCTCCCGCTCACGCTCGCCGCCGTGTTGGTGCTCCTTTACTTGGCGTTCCAACAATTCCGACCGGCCCTCTTCCTCATGCTCATCGTCCCCGCGGCGACGAGCGGCGGCCTTCTCGCCCTCCTCGCGCGCGGCCTCCCGCTGTCGATCTCGGCGGTCGTTGGGCTGGTGGCGCTCGCCGGCGTGGCGGTGATGAACGGGACCGTCCTCTTGACCGCGATTCGCCGTGAAGAAGAGGGGGGCGCCTCGCCGACCGACGCCGCAAAAGCCGCCGCGAGCGAACGGCTGCGCCCCGTCCTTACGACCGCCTTCGTGGCCGGGGTCGGCTTCTTACCCATGGCGCTCGCGACGGGAACCGGCGCCGAAGTGCAAAGGCCACTTGCGACGGTCGTTGTCGGAGGACTCATCACCGCGACCTTCCTCACCCTTTTCGTACTCCCGGTGCTTTGGGCCCGCTCGGCGACTGGTCCGAAATCGCCGGTCGACGCCGGCGTGGTAGGCGACTCCGGTGCGCGCCCCTCTTGAACGTGAGCTTCAATCGCGGTTCTTCGTCCTCGCGGGGGCGGTGGGCGGCGCCGTATACGCCGCCCTGAACGTCACGATGGACGACGTCGCGCGCCGCGGTGGGGCGTTCGCGTCGTTCCCGGCGGTGCATTTTGTGATCGATCGGATCGTCCCGGTGGTCGTCGGGCTCCTCCTCGGGACGGCGGTGCACTACCTCCGCCTGCGCTCGGCGCTCGCCCGTGCCGCCGCCGAGGACGCCTCCCAGCTCCGCGAGCGCCTCGATCATACCGAGCGCGATCAGGCGGTGTGGGTGGTTGCGGCGGCGACGCTCCACGAGGCGAAGAACCCGTTGCATGCGATGGGCCTTCTCCTCGAAGAACTGGACGCTCAAACAGAGCTTTCCGCCGACTCTCGCGCACTTACGCGAAAGCTTCGTAGCCAGTGGACGCGGGTGCTAGCCCCGCTAGACGCCCTCAAAGCGATGACCCGCCAAGGGGATCCGGGGACTGGCCATCCGTCGGACGCGGTCGACGCGGTTGTCCAGCGTGCGCTGCGGACGTTCGTCGACAGCGACGCAATTCAACTTAAGAAATTGACGGTCGTCGCGAATCGCTGCCGGGCGCCGGTACCGGCGATTCCGGTCCGCATCGCCGTCGAGAACCTCCTCGCGAACGCCCTCGATGAGGCGACCGACGTCGAAGTCGAGGTCTCGGAGTCGGCGGATTGTATTCGCATTGATGTGCGCGACAATGGCCCCGGCATATCCGATGAATCCCAACTGTTTCGTCCCCATGGGAGCGAGAAACGTGCGGGGCTCGGTCTCGGACTTCCGATCGCACGCGCGCTTGTCCGCGCCCTCGGCGGCGATGTCGTCTACCTGCGCAAAGGGAATCCCCCGTGGACGGTCTTTCGCCTTACGCTCCCGCGAACGCCATGAAACGCCTCCTGCTCGTGGAAGACGACCCTGATGCCCGCGAGGCGCTCGCCCGCGCGCTGACCCGCGCCGGCTACGTGGTGACGGAAGCGGGAGATCCGCAAACCGCTGCAAACAAGCTCGATTCCGGCGCGATAGATCTCGTGATCACCGACATGGTCCTGGGGGACGATGAGGCCGGTGGACTTGCCGTATTGAAGCACTGCAAAGAGCACTGCGCGTGGCATCCGACGATCGTCGTTTCGGCGTTTGCCGCGGTGCCGCGTGTGGTCGCCTCGATGAATCTCGGCGCGAGCTATTTCCTCGAGAAGCCGTTCGCAACCGCCGACATTCTTTCGGTGATCGAGCGCCTCCAGGAGCGCCGAGAAGACTTCTCCGACGTCGTCGAGCAATGCCTTTCGCGAGCAAAGTTGACGGAACGGGAGCGCGAAGTCGCGGTGCTTATCTTGAAGGGGCTGCCGAGCGCAGAGATCGCAAAGATTCTCGCGTTCTCCGAAAAAACCGTGCGCCAACACACCTCAAGTATTTATGCAAAGTGTGCCGTTTCTTCGCGGGCCGAGTTCTTCCACCATGTGTTTCCCTTCTAGCCTTCCGCGGACGCGCCGATGAAACAATTGCATCTTGCACCAATCACCGCGGAGGCCTTTGCCCCCTACGGGCGCCTCCTTTCCGTCGACGCCGCCGGCACGTCGATCGACGCGAACCAAGGCTCTGCGCGCCGCTACGACTGGGCGGTCGACCTCGAAAACCGTCGCCCCCACGCCCGCTTGAACGTGGCGGTGTTCCGGTGTGCGCCGCGCGCCTTCCCGTTCTCGGTGGTCCTTCTCGAGCGCCACGCCTACTCGACGCAGCTCTTCGTGCCGATGGCGGTCGACCGCTACGTGGTGCTCGTTGCTGGCCGCGGCGAAGCGCCCGATCTCGAAGCGTTGCAAGGGTTTGTCGTGCCTGGAACCTGTGGTGTCGCCTACGCGCCGGGGACGTGGCACCACCCGATGATCGCGCTTCCGCGGACGGGAACCGACGGCGACAGCCTCTTTTCGGCGAGCATGTGGGAAGACGGAAGCAAGGACGACTGCGAAACGGTCGAGCTCCCTGAAGCCGGTAGGCGTCGCCTCGTCGAGCCGGTCTAGCGATCACAATCGCGCGTTCAAACGCTTTTCGCGCGACGCACACGCGGGTTTCGTCGACGCCTCAATCGTTTGAGCACCAACCAATCCCGTTCCGAACGGCGGATTTGACGCGGCGCGACAAGACTGGAGCGCTCCAATGTGCGCGGAATAGCGGTGCCGCATCAAGGGAACCTGCGGTAAGTTCCGCGTTTGTCGGGCGCGGTTTTCGCGCCAGCCAGGACCGGTTTCCATGCCCGCCACGCCGTCGAATCGCCCCTCTCCTGCCCCCCGTCGAAGCGCCGCCATGCCGCTGGCCGATGCTCTCCGCCCGGCGCGACGCCGCATCGGCGGGCGGATCCTTGCCCCGCTCGTTGGCCTCCTCCCCTTCCTGCTTCCGGGCTGCACGACCTTCGACGACACACGACCGTCGGTCGTCCGCGGCACGCTTGGCGAGGAACTCTATGGAGTTTTGTGCGATCGCGTCGGCGCAGGTGCCCTCCGGGAAGACCTCACCGGCGCGTCGTTTCATGGGCTCTGCCACAAAGACGCCACGGGGGCATTTGGGGCAAAGGTCGACACGACAGCGCTGCCGCAACCGGTGGCCGGTGCCGTCGACGAAAACGGCAAGGCGGTCCCGGTCGACGTCCAGCAGGCCAATCAGGCACGCGCCATCGCCCGCGTCGAGCTTTTTGCCGCCCAGCGCGCGAAGCTCATCACCGCCTTTAACGCCGCCTTCCCCGACACGGTCGTCGCCGTCAAAGACCTCAACGCCGCCAACGAGCTCGACTCCTGCCTGCCGCCCGAGGCCGCTGGCGCCGGCAATGGGAAGCTCCTGAAGGAACTCGAAGCGCTCCTCGGCCGCTTCACCAAGCTCTACATCGACGGGACGATCCCGGAGTCGACGCGGTCCCTTTCTGAGGTATTTGCGACGCTTGCGAAGGACAAGGAGGCGCGCAATGCCCTCCAACGCATGGGTGGCCGGAAAGGCTATCGCCCGCTCGCGATCGCGCTCGGAATGGCACGGCCCGCCGTCGCCTACCCGCGCCTTCGGGACATGTCCGAGGCGCTCGTCCGAACGACGTCGTCCGTCTCGGACCCTTTCGCCGCCGAGGGGAAACCGGGTGCAGCCTACACGGAATTCAACAAGCTGCTGGAAATCGGCAGCGCGGAGCTGGCCAACGCCTCCGCCGATCCGGTCGCGGCCGCACTCACAGCGACGACCGATAGTTCTGGAAAATCGGTAATTTCACGCCCGCGAACGACTCTCGAAATGGCGAACGCTGCGATGCTCGCCGAGAACGAAGCCTTCGTCGGCGGCCCAGCGCGCTACATCGTCGCCCGCGACCGGCGCGGGTGGGCCCAGCCACTGTTGAGCAGCGGCAAAGTGGTCGCCCCCTTCGTCGACGCCAACAACGACGGCCTCGCCGACGTCGATCCACTTGGCGCCTTCGTGAGCGCCGGCGTTGCGATCCCCGCCCCCTTCTTTGCCGCCGATGAAGCGACAACCCCCCGCGATTCCTTCGGGCGGGCAACGACCGGCTCTAACGCGCTGCTCTATCGGTACATCGACACATCAAAGACACTTACGGCCGCGGCAATGCGAAATATGCCGCCGCTTTTCAATCCCGATCCGCGCGCGAATCACGAGACGATGATGGACGCCCTTGCCGGGCTCTATGTCCTCGCCGGCGCGCGGGCCGATCTTTCGAAGAAGTACGCAAACGGGGCGACGGTCGCTTACAAGGGTTTCAATCCCGAGAACTCACCAACCGTCGATTTCGCGCACGCTCTCCTGCAGGTGCTCGCCGACAAAAATTCCGACGACACGATCGCGCTCGTGAGGGCACTTTTTGTCGACCACGAGAAGGATTTGGCCCGTCTGATTGGCGCGGTTTCGAAGGCCAAAGATAAGGCATCTGCACGCCCCGATGGCGTCTATCCGGCGAACTCCACCTTCTGGGATGAGTTCATCGATATTTTTGCAGAAATGTCGAAAGATCCTGCCCTCATCGCCGATCTTCTGGACGCCCTCGCAAATGATGCGTCGCTCGACCTCGCTCCGGACTTCTCGCTGTTCGCCAAGAGCCGCGACACGTTCACCTACGACCATAGCAACGTCGACGGTCCGCCGAAAAATCTGACGACGAACAGCAACGATCCGCCGAAGTCGCCGGTCGATCGGAGCAAGCCCGACTCTGGCGACAATCGCTCCCTTCTCCAGCGCGTTTTCGGCCTCGTCGCCGAGACCGACGGCGTCGCCTCCTGCAACCGCCCCGGTGCCCAGGTGTTTGCGAAGGGGGTCCCGATTGCCGGCTCGATCACGCTGCCGCCGTCCTACCTCCCCCCCTTCCGCGCCTCCTACGGGGAATGCGAAGTTTTCAAGATTGAAAATCTCGCAACCTTCTTCCTCGACAACGTCGCTGGGTCCTCCCGTGGCAAGCTGGTCATGCGTCAGGATCTAATGCGGAACGGCGTCGTAGGGATTGGCGCAACCACGGTAGATACCCTTGAAAAATCGGCCGGTTTCCGCGGCTTTTGGACGCCTGGCGACAGCAAAGAGCTGATTCCGAAACCCCAGTACTCGTCGCGTTTGGTCTTTTGGGATCCGAACGACACGCAGAACCCAGACTCAACGAAATTTATCAAGGGACTCAATCCCGACTACTTCGGTACGAACCTGTGTCAGGAGCGCGTCCTCGCCGACCCGTGCGACCGCGGCTCGAACGGCTGCGTCGGCGACGACGTCGCCCTCGGCGGCCAGATCAAAGGCCTTCGGACCTGCGCAGCCGGCGACACCGCCCAGGCACGCCACTCGGGGGTCCTCTTCGCGATGGAGCGCGTCGGCTTCTACACCGCACTCCAACCGCTGATGGCGGCGTTTGCGAAGCACGGCCGCGAAGACCTCTTTACGAAAGTCGCCGTCGTCGCCCACAAACACTGGCAGAGCAATCGGGGGACCGCCGATGAATGCCGAATGCCCGGGGGCAAGTCCTGCTCGAAAGATGGTTTGAGCTCTTACGAACCTTCGATTGGCGACGTCCTCGACAGCGACATGCTTCCGGCGCTGATCAACCTTTCAAAGACGTTGAAAGGCATGCGCGTTCGCCATTGCGAAACCGCCGATGCATCCGGGACGTGCACAAAGACCCGCGATATCGATGCGTACACGGTCCTCGCCCAGGCGACGCAAGCTCTCGGAGATCCTACCTATTCGGCGGCTGCGAAGATTGCCCATCGGAACGGCGACAAGACGTCCAAGCGGAACGATGGCGGAGTCTTCCCGCAAACCACTCCGCTGCTCCTGATTGTCGACGCTCTCGTCAAAGCCGACGCAACGTGGGCCGCGTGGGACAAGGCGCACCCCGAAGAAAAGGGGGCGCGCGTCGCTCAATGGCGGCGCGCTCGCTCCCAGCTCGTCGATCAATTCCTCGGGACGACCGGCGACAAGACGACGGCGGCGTTTGCCGACCCGATGATCGCCAAAGGGACGCCGATCCTCGTCGATCTGCTCCGCTCCCAGCTATGGGCACGCTGTCCGACGAGCTTCGTCCCCCCCTACGACCGCTGTGCCTGGGGCCGAGACACGCTCCCGAAGAACGTCGCTGACACCTTGAGCGGGCCGCTTGTCGGCGCAGGCCTCGACGTTGCCGAGAAAATTCGGGCCGATGTCGGGGCTCGCCGGGAGATCGAAGCGTTCATGAAGTACATGACCGACGGCGCTTCGACGAACGATGCCCTCGCAGCGACGCTCGCGTCGTCGACCGACCTCGTACAGGTGCTCGCCGACGATCAGAACCTTGTCCCCTTCCTGCATGCCCTCGCCCCGGCGATGTCGCCGGTGCCGCAGCCGGCGACCGACGGTCGGACGGCGGCGACGAAGAGCCTGGTCGACGCGCAGCTCTCCCTCCTTGGGAAAGTGAGTGGAAAGTACATGAATGACAAGGGCGAGGAAATTTGCTCGCGGGAGTACGATCCCAACCAGGTTCTCCCGATCGTCCTTCAGAACCTCGTCACGCCGCTCACCGTGAAGGGCTACGAAAACCAGACCCCCCTCGACATCCTCATGGACGTCGTTGCCGACCTCAATCGTGTCGCCCCCGAGCAGCCGAAGCCGCGGCTCGATGAAGCCGACTACAAAGCCGTCGCCGATGCTGTCGTCGACTTCCTCAGCAACAACACGCGCGGGCTTGAGCAGTTCTACGCCATCGTGCGCAACAGCTCGCGTTGATCTTTTTCATGCAGAACACACGCATTTGGGGGCGCCTCTTGGGCGCCTCCGCGGCCCTCGCTCTCCTCGCTCCGGCACGGCCCGCCGCTGCCGCTGGCCTCTTCTTTTCGGACCGCGGTGTACGTCCGCTCGGCCGCGGCGGTGCCTTCGTCGCCGCCCCCGACGACCTCGGCGCCATCTGGTACAACCCAGCCGGCCTCGTCGATTGCGGCACCCAGCTCCTCATCGACGGCAGCAACCTCAACTTCGATGCAGACTACAAGCGTCGAAGCAATGTGACCGACGCGAACGGCACGGTTCGCACCTACGAATACCCGACGGTCCACGGGTCGACGCCGGTCCTCCCGCTCCCGACGATCGCGTTCAGTCAGCGCTACGGCGACAATTGGACCTTCGCCGGCGGCATCCTCGCC
>JAAFHJ010000170.1 GCA_013298325.1 Myxococcales bacterium
TTTTCGCAACTCGCCCAGCAAACTTCCCGAAGTTTGCTGGGCTTTTTGCATCCAAATTCCGCAAATCCCTCAAGCACTTTATCTTCTTGGGGCGCTGCGGCGCCGTTGCTATGACGCAACAAGTTGCTCTCGGCCGGCGAAGCGCCGGATCGCAGAACAAGTTTTCATTTTCTTCCTGGTACGGCGCCCGCTTCGGTCGCCACGTGCCCCGAACCCTAGGACCTCCGTGGCCGCAAACGACGCCCCCCTCCGCACCTACGACGAGCTCTTTGCGCCGCTGCACGGCGCGGAAAAACCTGCGAGCGCGTGGCGCGTCGGCGCGGAGATGGAAAAGTTTGGCGTTACGGCCGATGGGGCCCCGCTCCCGTTTCATGCGGTGAACGGTGGTCCGAGCGTCGAAGCGTTCCTTACGATGTTCTTGAAAGAACACCGTTTTTTTGCCGAACCCGAGTACGAAGGCGGTCCCGTGATCGCGCTCGCCCGTGAAGAGGCGGGGCTCCGGGAATCGATCACCCTCGAGCCGGGCAGCCAGTTTGAACTTTCAGGCGCCGCCCACAGCTCGATGTTCGCAGTTGCTGCCGAATTCGATGCCCACCTCGCCGCGCTCCGCCCGCTTTCCGAGGAACTCGGCGTCACCTGGCTCGGCACCGGCTTCCACCCGTTTTCGAAGCGCGCCGACTATGCCTTTGTTCCAAAGCTCCGGTACGCGGTCATGCGCGAATACCTGCCGACGCGCGGTCAATACGGTCTCGACATGATGCTTCGCACCTCAACGGTGCAAGCGAACTACGATTATTCCGACGAAGCTGACGCGATCAAGAAGCTGCAAGTTGCGACCAAGCTGGCGCCCCTGAATGCGGCACTCTTTGCGAACAGCCCCTTTTACGAGGGCGAGCTGACCGAGAACGCGAGCTACCGGTCGCGCGTCTGGCTCGATGTCGACAACTCGCGCTCCGGTCTCGTTGCGCCCATTTGGCAGGCCGGCGCCGGCTACAAAGAGTACATTGAGTGGGCCCTCGACGCGCCGATGTTCCTGTTTAAGCGTGCTGGGAAAGTGGTCGACAATCGGGGCCAGGCGTTCCGTGACTTTTGGAAAAATGGTTTTCAGGGCCACTTTCCGACGCATGGCGACTGGGAGACCCATCTCAACACGCTCTTTCCGGAAGTTCGTCTGAAGAAGACGATTGAGATCCGTAGCGCCGACGCCCAGGGAAACGACACCGCCATTGCGCTCCCCGCCCTCTGGACGGGTCTTCTCTACGATAGCCAGGCGCTCGCGGAAGCGAACGCACTTGTTGCCGATTTCTCCTTCGACGAGATCTCCGCGCTCCGCCCGGTGCTTTGGCAGAAGGGCCTGCAGACGCCTTTCCGCGGTGGGACGCTCGCCGATGTTGCGAGCGATGTCCTTCGTATCGCTGCGGGCGGTCTTGAGCGTCGCGCGATTCGCGATACCTCCGGCGTCGACGAGCGCGTTTTCCTCGCAACCTTGAAGGACCTCGTCGCCGCCGGGAAGACGCCGGCCGACCGCGTTCGTGAGCGCCTTGGCGAGAACCCGGCGAAGGCCGACATCCTCGCCGCGCTCGCGCTTTAGCCGGCGCAATTCGTTCCCCAATTCGCGTACTTCGTCCCCCCGGAAGGCACCGAGTGCGGTACCCTGCGACGGCCATGGTTTCCGGCTACCGCCCCTCCCAGCGTTGCCTCGTCGTCGAAGACTCTTCGGCGATGCGCCAGCTCCTCGTTTTCGCGCTTGGGCGAATTCCGGGCCTGGAGGTGGTGGAGGCAACGGACGGGGCCGATGCGCTCCGAAAGCTCGCCGGTAGCCACTTCGATCTCGTCGTAACCGACCTGAATATGCCGATTTTGGACGGACTCAAGCTCGTCCATCGCCTTCGCCACGACCCGATGCACCGCGCCGTGCCGATTGTGGTCGTGACGACGGAAGCTGGCGACGAAGACCGCCGCCGCGCGTTGGAACTCGGCGCAAACGCGTACATCACGAAGCCGATCCAGGCTTCGAAGATGCTCGCTGCCGCCAACGAACTTCTCGGGCGGACGGTGCCGGCGAAGGTCGAGCGCGAGTAACTGTTTAGATCTGTTGGCGAATTAGGCGTGGTGCGGGCGCGAGTGCCACGCCGCGAGTTCGCCGACCACGATCTTTTCGGCGCCTCGCAAGGCGGCGAGGTCCCGCGAGCCGGTGAGCAGCATCACCGCGCGAAGCTCGGCCTCGACCTGATCGAGGAACGCTTCTGCGCCGGCGCGGCCCCCCTGTTGGAGCGCCATGAGGACCGGTCGCGCGAGGCCTGCGGCGGTCGCCCCGAGGAGGAGCGCCTTGGCGACGTCGACGCCGTTCATGACACCGCCCGTCGCAATAATTGTTTCAAATCCAACGCTTGCAACGTCCATGACGCTTGCTGCCGTCGGCACACCCCAGTCCCAAAGGAGCGCACCGAGGGCGGCCGACGGCTGATCGCCGACTTCTTCGGCGCGCTTCGTCTCGACGCCGACCCAGGACGTTCCCCCGGCCCCGGAGACGTCGACGTGGGAAACACCAACATTTTTAAGGCGTTTCGCGACGCTCCGAGACAGACCGCAGCCGGTCTCTTTCGCGATGACCGGTACGCCGAGCGAGGCGACGAGCGTTTCAAAGAGGGCGAGCCCGCCACGGAAGTCGCGGTCGCCGCCCGGTTGGACGAGTTCCATCGCTGGATTCAGGTGGATGCAAAGCGCGTCTGCCTCGACGCGATCGACGAGGGCCCGGAGGCCGTCGACGCCGAGCTCGACGGCCTGAACCATCCCCAAATTCCCAAGCAAAAGCAGGTTCTTTGCGTTCAGCGAGCCGTTCGTCTTTCGGACGTCGAAGGTCGGCGCGACGGCCGCGTCCCGAAGGATCGGCCGCTGGCTCCCGAGGCCAAAGCCGTAGCCGCGGTCGGCGGCGATCGCCGAGAGTTCGCGGTTGATGCGCGACGCGTGCTCGGTTCCGCCGGTCATCGCGGCGATGAAGATCGGGGCGCGTAGGCGCCGCCCGAACAGCGAAATCGACGGATCAACCTCGTCTGCCGACAGCTCCGGAAGCGCATTGTGGACGATTCGTACCGCCTCGAACAGAGTGCTTTTGCTCTTGAAAGCGACGGCGTCCGTCGAGCAGAGGGCGATGTGGTCCGCTTTTCGATCCCCGATGGTGCTCACGGGCTGGCCCTTTAGCTTGTTGTCCTTGGCCGGCGAGCCCAAATCTTCCTTCCGCTCAGAACCGTGCGCCGTTTGCGCGCATCGACCTACGCGTGGAGACACCAAGAATGACAAGGTGCGCCATCTCCCCGGCATCCACCGACGACGGAACCTTCGAAACTTTCAATAATTTTTGAAAGCACCTGATTCTTCACGAAATTTGTAGCTGGAACGGTCGTTGACATGGCCACGCTCCACCCCTACCGTCCTGCCAATTCTGTGCGCCCTACCGAAATGGATCGTCGCGGTGACGCGGCCACTCCCCCCAATGCCTCCCCCTCGTTTGCTGCCTACGCGCAGCATGTCCGGTCTGTGGTGGATGTCGCGCTGCCGGCCTTCCTCCAGGAGCGCCGCGATGCGTTCGGTGTAGCGGTCGGCGGCGGGGCGCTCGTCGCCGATGCGTTCGCCGCACTTGCGGTTCGCGGCGGAAAGCGGCTCCGTGCCGTGCTCGTCGCACTTGCCTATGAGGCGTCGGGCGGGGCCGGCGGCGCATCGCGGATCGCGCCGGCGCTGGTCGCGATCGAGCTTTTGCAGAGTTATTTGCTCGCCCACGACGATTGGATGGACCAGGACGACGTCCGCCGCGGAGGCCCGAGTTGCCACGCATCGCTCCGCGCGCACACGGCCTCCGAGCACGACGCAGCAATCGGAGCGATTTTGGCCGGCGACCTCGGGGTTGCCGTCGCCCAGCGGGCCCTCCTCGCCGTCGATCTCCCCGCCGAGGCCCGCCTTGCCGCCGCCGTTATATTTGCGGAAATGCAGGAAAAAGTCGTGCAAGGGCAGGCGCTAGACGTGTTTTCTCAGGGGGACGCCTCCCTCGGGTCCCGCATCCGCGACCTGAAGACCTCGAGCTACACCGTGGAAGGGCCCCTGCTCCTCGGCGCGGCGCTCGCTCGCGGGATGGACATGCCTTATTTTTCGCAAATTCAAGAGTTTGCACGGCCTGTTGGCGACGCGTTTCAACTGCGCGACGACCTCCTTTCCCTGTTCGGCGACCCGGCGAAGACCGGCAAGCCCCGCGGGAACGACCTCCGAGAGGGGAAGCGGACCGACGTAATTCGGGAGGTCTCCGGAGATCCGGAAGCGGCCAGCCTCCTTGAAGCGGTCTTCGGCGTCGCGACCCCCGATGAGACGAAGGTGGAGGCCCTCCTCGCGCGGATCGTCGCTTCTGGGGCACGCGACCGCGTCGAAGCGCGCTTGGAAGCGTGCGTTGCTGCTGCCACACGGGCCCTCGATACGCTGCCTATTTCTGCCCCTAGCCGGGACCTTTTTGCCGGGGCCGTAGGTGCCCTCGTCTTCCGAGAGGCTTGAAAGTTATGCAAAATACTGCATCGGGGAAAGTGATTCTCGCCGGCGAGCATGCGGTCGTTTACGGCGTACCGGCCCTCGCGGTCGGCATCGATCGCGGCGCGCGTGCCACGGCGCGACCTCTCCTCCCACGGGAGCGCGCGCGCCTCGCCGTGCCGACGTGGGGCATCGAAGTGAGCGAAGATGGCGACGAAATGCTCTCCCGGGCCTTTCGGAGCCTTCTCAATGAGCACCGTCAGTCGGCAAGTTCTCGGAAAGAAAGCGCATTTTCCGTAGAAGCGTTTGCCGACTTGCCCCCCGGTGGCGGACTTGGCTGCTCGGCCGCCGTTGGCGTTGCGATCGCGAGAGCGGTCGATCCGACGGCTGATATCGAGGGAATTCAGCGGCTTGCAATGGCTTGGGAGCGCGTCTTTCACGGGAACCCCTCGGGAATTGATGCCGCGTGTTCCGCCCGCGGCGGCGCGATTTGGTTTCGAAAAGGGGAACAGCCGCGGCCCGTTCGCGTCGCCCGCGAGCTTCACCTCTGCATCGGCCACTCGGGCATCGCGTCGAGCACGAAATCGATGGTTGAGTCGGTCGCGAAGCAGCGCGAAAAGCGGCCCGAAGTGGTCGAGAAGGCGTTTTCCGGCATCGCCGCCGTCGTTGAAAATGCCCGACTGGCCCTCGAGGCTGGGGACGTGGTCGCGCTTGGCAAGCTCCTCGACATGAACCAGATGCTCCTCGGCGGACTCCTTCTCTCGACGGAAGAGGTGGAAACCCTCTGCCGAGTCGCCCGTGGAGCGGGGGCGCTGGGCGCGAAACTCACCGGCGCCGGCGGCGGCGGCTGCGTGGTCGCCCTCGTGTCCGATGAAGCTCGCGGGAATGCTGTCGTTCAAGCATGGGATAAAGCAGGATATTTTGGCTTTCATACCCGCGTTGCCGCCACGGTGCACAGCTCCTTCGTGCGCGAGCGGGCCGCCTACGACACCGCCGAGGCCGAACGGTGACCGTCGTCGCGATTGCCCATCCCAATATCGCGCTCGCCAAGTACTGGGGAAAGCGACCAGGCGCGGGAAATATTCCAGCAGTTCCGAGCCTTTCGGTGACGCTCGCCGGACTGACGACGCGGACCGAAGTCGACCTGCTCCCAGGGACTGCCGAAGATCGCTTAACGATCAACGGCCGCACGATTTCCTGCGAGCCCGGCGGGAAAACCGGAAACGTTTTCCAGGAACTTCGAGAGCTTGCCAAGAGCGAGGCGCGTTTTGACGTGCGGTCGACGAACGATTTCCCGACGGCGAGCGGGCTCGCATCGAGCGCCTCTGGCTTCGCGGCGCTTGTCGTCGGTTGTGCAGCGGCGCTTGGACTTGACGCCTCGACGGAACAGCTCGCCCTCGTAGGCATGCGCGGCTCAGCATCGGCAGCGCGCAGTTTTTTTCCTGATTTCGCGGAGTTGGTGCCCGGCGATGACACCGTACGCGTCGGCCCGGTGCCCGTTGCGGCAGGGGTCGACCTCCGCGTCGTCGTCGCTGTGACCGACGAGGGGCCGAAGGCGCTGTCGTCGTCAGAAGGCATGAAGCTCGTCGCCCGCACGAGCATGTTCCACGAAGCGTGGCTCGCCGGTGCGCCGCGCATTTACGCCGCCGTCCGAGAGGCGTTAGGTGCCGGAGATTTCGAGCGTTTGGGGCCGCTTGTTGAAGAGAGCGCCCTCGCAATGCATGCATCCTGCATCGCTGCCGGGGTCGTCTATTTTCAGCCGGCAACTCTTGCCGCCTACGCGACCGTCCGTCGTCTCCGCGATCAGGGAATTTCCGCGTGGGCAACGATGGACGCCGGGCCGCACGTGAAGGTCGTGACCCGCGCGGGTGACGTCGTCGCCGTGGTCGCCGCTCTCGAGGCGACGCCCGGCGTCCTCCGTACCCTCGTTGCCGCACCGGGGCTGGGGGCCCGCGTCGAAGCGTGAGCGCGCTCGCCGTCGCCCGCGCGCCTGGAAAATTGCTGCTCACCGGCGCGTACGCGGTCCTTGAGGGGGCGCCGGCGCTTGTCGTTGCCGTCGATCGCTATGCGGTCGCGCGCAGCGAGCCGGTCGACCACGCCCCCGCCCGAGAAATTGCCGCCGCCTTCCCGAGTGGCGGTGCGCCAACCGTCGATACTTCTTCGCTTTATTACGGTGAAGCGAAGCTGGGGCTTGGCTCGAGCGCCGCCGCCCTTGTCGCCGCCGTGGCGGCCGCTGACCTCCGCGCTGGCGCGGAAGTTCTTGATAAAAAAGCGATATTCTTGCGCGCACGCGAGGCCCACCAGCGGGCGCAAGGGGGCGGGAGCGGCGTCGACGTTGCGGCAAGCACCTTCGGCGGCGTCCTCCGGTACCAAGACGGGACCCCAACGGCAGCAGCGCTACCGACCGGCGTCGTCTTGGAAGTGTGGTGGAGCGGAACTCCGGCGCGGACGTCGTCCCTGCTGGGGCAGGTTCGCGCGCTCGCCGTGCGGGATGCCAGTGCCTATCGCGCGTGCATGGGCGCGCTCGTCCTTGCTTCCGAAAATGCAGCAGATTCAGGTGATTCTGGCTCATTCTTGGGTGCTTCGCGGGCCTTCGCCGGTGCCCTCCGGGCGCTCGGGAGCGCTGCCGCCGCGCCGATCGTTCCGCCCGGCTTTTCCGCCCTTGGCGATGTCGCCGCCGAAGAGGGGGGCGCCTTCTTCGGTTCTGGGGCCGGCGGAGGGGATGTGGCCGTTTTTCTAGGAAATTCTCCGTCGAGTCCCCGCTTTCGCGCGAGAGCGGCCGAACACGCGATCGTCCCGCTCGCGCTCGCTATCGATTTTTCCGGCGTTTCAGCCGTGAAAGCTTGAAGGTCATGAAGAAAAGTTCTCGCATTCCCGGGTTCTACAAGGTCACCGTCGACGAACGCCGCGCCCTCGTCGAGGATGCTGCCGGCGTCCCCAGCGGCACGATCGCCGCCTCGGTGGCCGGCGGTGGCCTCGACGCCGTAACGGCTGATAAGTTTGTAGAAAATGTCGTCGGAACCTACGCGCTCCCCTACGGCATCACGCTCAACGTCCGCATCAACGACCGCGATTTTCTCGTCCCGATGGTCGTCGAGGAGCCGAGCGTCGTCGCGGCCGCATCCAACGCTTCGCGCATGATTCGGGACGGCGGCGGGTTCACCGCCGAGGTCGACGAACCGCTCATGATCAGCCAGGTCCAGCTCTTTGGCGTCCCGGATCGCGAGCGGGCCAAGCGCTTGATTCTCGAGGCAAAACAGGAGCTCTTGGCGCTTGCCGACGTCGCGATTCCCGGCCTCCTTAGCCGCGGCGGTGGCACCCGTGACCTCGAGGTTCGCCTCATTGGCGGCGACGACGAGGGGATGGTCGTCGTCCATTTCATCGTCGACTGTCGCGATGCCATGGGGGCAAACCTCGTCAACAGCGTCGCCGAAGCGGTCGCCGACCGTATCGCCGCGCTTGCGAATGGTCAGGTAGGTCTTCGGATTCTTTCTAATTTGTGCGATCGGCGCTGCGTCCGCGCCACCGTCCGCGTCCCGATCGCGAGCCTCGTCACCGAGACGATGGATGGCGGCGCCGTCGCCGATGGCATCGTCAATGCGTCCCGCTTCGCCGAACTCGATCCCTACCGCGCGGCGACCCACAACAAGGGGATCATGAACGGCATCGACTCGGTCGTCATCGCGACCGGGAACGATTGGCGCGCCGTCGAGGCGGGGGCCCACGCCTACGCCGCACGAAACGGCCGCTACGAGCCTCTTGCAACCTGGCGTAGAGATGGCGAATTTTTGCTCGGGCGCATCGAAGTCCCGATGGCACTCGGCACCGTCGGCGGGACGCTCCGCGTGCACCCCGGCGCCCGTTTGTCGCTCGCGCTCCTCGGTATTGAAGCGGCGTCCGACCTCGCCATGGTCGCGGCGGCGGTCGGCCTCGCCTCCAACCTAGCCGCCGTGCGCGCCCTTGCGACCGATGGCATTCAACGCGGCCACATGGCGCTTCACGCGCGAAGCGTCGCGGTCGCGGCAGGGGCGACCGGCGATTTTGTTGAAAAGGTCGCCGCGTCGATCGTGGAAGCCCGCGATATTACAGTGGGAGGGGCTCGCCGAGCCCTCGCGAACTTGCGCGGGGAGAGCCTGCCGCCCCCCGCCAGCGATCCGGTGCCGGGCGGGTCTGCCCGGTAAATCGTCGTCGCCGTTGTGTTTCCTGGTTGACGCCCAGGGCCGCTCATGAGAAAAACCGCCCACCTCAGACGCGCGAAGGTGGCGGAATGGCAGACGCACTAGCTTGAGGTGCTAGCGGGTAACACCGTGCGGGTTCAAGTCCCGCTCTTCGCACTCCGGAAAGACCGACTCTCACGAGTCGG
>JAAFHJ010000171.1 GCA_013298325.1 Myxococcales bacterium
ACGATCGCCGATGTCCTCGCCATGAGCGTCGGCGAGGCGCTCGAGATTTTTGCCAATCATCGCGACATTCTTCGGGGATTGAAGACCCTCGATGACGTCGGACTCTCCTATTTGCCGCTCGGCCAACCGTCGACGACGCTCTCCGGCGGCGAGGCCCAGCGCATCAAGCTCGCCCGCGAGCTGGCGAAGGTCGGCACCGGGCGGACGGTCTACGTCCTCGACGAGCCGACGACCGGCCTCCACGTCGCCGATATCGAACGTTTGTTGACCGTGCTCCAGCGGCTGGTCGATGCTGGAAATACCGTCATTGTGATCGAGCACAATCTCGATGTGATCAAGTGCGCCGACCACCTCATCGACCTCGGCCCCGATGGCGGCGATGCCGGCGGGACGATCCTCGCCCTCGGGACGCCGGAAGAGGTCGCCGGGAACCCGGCGTCGTCGACGGGCCACTTCCTTCGCGCCTTCGTGACGCCGCTCGACGTGGCGGCGCGCCCCCAGGAAACTCCTGCGGTGAAGGGGAAACGTTCTGCAAAAACCAAAGGTTCCGGCGCTCGCTAGGCGGTGAGTACCGTCCCGAGGCTCCCCGGCTCGAGGATCGCTTTGGCGAGGTCGCCGGGGCCGAGGCGACCGACGATCACCACCGAGCCGGCGCCGGCGTCGAGGGCGGCGAAGCTCTCTTCGAGCTTTGGGATCATCCCGGCGCGGATGACCCCCTCCGACATGAGTTGGGATGCTTCGCTCCGGTTCAAACGGGGAAACCGCGTGCTCGGATCGGCAATGTCCCGAAGGACGCCGGGTACATCGCTGATCAAAACGACGGCGCGGGCGGCCAAGGTGGCGGCGATGCCGTTCGCGGCGGCGTCGGCGTTGATGTTGTAGGTTTGACCGGCCTCATCGGCGCCGAGGCAGGCGAGGACCGGAAGGAAGCCGCTGCGAAGGAGCGTCTCCAGGAGCGCGCGGTGGACGCCGACGACGTCGCCGACGAAGCCGTACTCGGTCTCCGTATCGAGGGCGCCGGTCGCGATATTCTTGAAACCTTTGGTCTTTACCGCCTTGAGGACGCAGCTCGATGCGCCGTGGAGGCCGACCGGTTGCCCGCCCGCGGCGACGAGGGCGCTGCAGAGATCGACGTTCAGGCGGCCGGCGACGACCATCTTCATGACGTCGAGGGCGGCGGCATCGGTCACCCGGCGGCCGTGGACGATCACCGGCTCCTGGCCGAGGGCCCGCTGGAGGGCGGTCGCCTGCGCGCCACCGCCGTGGACGACGACGACCGGCATCTGGCCGGCGATCGTGACCAGATCTTGTGCGATAACGGGAAGTTGTGGCGAGGTCACGACCTCACCACCAAGCTTGACGACGACGATCGGCGGGAGGGCGGATTCCTGCATGACGGCGTTCGCCCGCTAGCACGAGACCGGGTGCGATCGGGGCTGGCAATTCGTCGCCGCGGCGCGTACCGACGGCGCCGATGGCCGCCCCGCCGCTGTACTTCCCCGTGGAGCCGACGCCGCTTTCGATGAAGGCGGGACTCCTTAAATTTCCAAGCGAAACCGAGCCCTTCTTCCTCGTCGACGACCAACGGAGCGCGCTCCTGGCGGTGAAGCGTGACACGCGACCCGAAGTTCGCGCGCGCCGCTGTGGAAACGCCGTGGAGACCGCCGATGAGGCGCGTGCGGAGGCGGCGGTCCTCGCGTGGATGGACGAGACGGCGGCGCGGGAGGCGCCCGAGGTCCTCGCCGATGTGGACGCCGACGTGGCGAGCGGTCGCCCCCGCTGGGACGCCTATGGTCGCGCCCTTCAAGAAGATTTTGCGATCCTCCACCGCGGTCATGAGGGGCGCGGACGCGCGATCGTGCTCCACGTGAGCGGCCCCTCCGGCTGGCGCCCCGAGCACCTCGTCGGCGCCGACTTCAGCGCGATCCACGGGCCGGTCCCTGGTTTCCCAGGGAGAGCTACAGACGCCGACGATCGCCGCGACGCCGCCTCGAAGAGCATGGTCGCCTCGATGATCGATCGCGGCCCCTACGTCCGCTACGTCTGGACGGTGAGCGTCGATGCCCACTTTGATCATCACCCCGACAGCGGGTTGAGAGCGCGGTGGACGCCCAGTAGCGCCCAGGCAGAAGAGCTGTATTTTCGGGTAGAACGGCAGACGACCGTTCCGTTTTCAACCGACGATGCGTCGCTTTTTTTGATTCGCACGTTCGTCTATCCGTTTTCGCGCCTTAGCGACGATCAACGGGAGATTCTCGCCACCGCGCTTGCCGTGATGCCGCCGGAGATCGCCGCCTACAAAGGGCTCAGCGACGCAATCGCGCCGGTGGTGGCGCATCTCCGCCGCCCGCGATAGACGGAGACCATGGAGCCCCTCGATCGACCGCTCGCCGACGTCGCCCGCTGGCTCCAGGAACGGGGCGGCGAGGCGGAGCGGGACCTCGCGGAACTCGTGGAAATCAATTCCTTTACCGACCACAAAGTCGGTGGGGATGCCGTCGGGGCCCGCCTCGACGCCCTCTTCGACCTCCCCGGGATCGCGCGCCAACATGTGCAGAGTACCCGTTACGCCGACCACCGCGTCTACCGGACGGCGCCGCCCGGAAAGCGGGGCGCGCCGATCGCGCTCATCGGCCACCACGACACGGTGTTTCCGCCGGGAAAATTTGAAGGGTATCGGGTAGATGGGGCGCGTCGTCGGGGGCCGGGCGTCCTCGACATGAAGGGGGGCCTCGTCGTGGTCGCCTACGCGCTCCGCGCCTTGGAGGCGGTCGTCGGCCTCCACAACGTCGCGCCGATCTGTGTCGCGTCGGTCGGCGACGAGGAGGTCGGCTCGCCGGAAGGGCAGGGGGTTCTGCGAAATGCGGTCACCGGCGCCGCAAGCGCGCTCGTGTTTGAGGCGGGGCGCAGCGCCGACGCGATCGTCACCCGCCGAAAAGGGACCGGCGGCCTCACGATTCGCGTGACCGGGCGCGCCGCCCACGCCGGCGCCGACCACAAGAGCGGCGTGAACGCCTTGTGGGCGCTCGCAAAATTCGTCGACGGCGCCCAAAAACAGACCGACTACGCGCGCGGCGTGACGGTCAACGTCGGCCGCATCGAAGGGGGCATCGGCAAGAACACCGTCCCCGGCGACGCGCTCGCGCTCGTCGACATCCGCTTCTGCAGCGCCACCGACGGCCTCGCCCTCGTCGCCGCGCTCACGACGCTCGCCCGCACCGTCGAGGACGAACTGCCGGGGGCGACGATCACCCTTGAGGGGGGCATCTTACGGTTTCCTATGGAGAAAACGGAAGCGAGCGCCGCCCTCTTCGACCGCTACGTCGTCGCCGCCGGGGCGGCTGGCCTCGGCACCGGCGAGTCGGGGCTCGTCGGCGGCGGTTCCGATGCCTGCACGACGGCGGCGCTCGGCATTGCAAGCATCGACGGCCTCGGTCCGCGCGGTCGCGGTTTTCATACGGAAGACGAGCAGATCGAAGTCGCGTCGCTGCTGCCCAAAGCGGAAGCGCTCGCCCGGTTTCTGCTCGCCGAAACGAACCGCTAAAGAAAAGGCGCTCCCGTTGCCGGGGGCGCCTTTCTCAAACGGGGAACCGGTCGGTTCCGTCACCGATTCACGGACCGGAGACGCCGTCGCTCCGGCAGCTATCCGGCGTGCCCGATGGCTGGGATTTGCACGTATCTGCGCAGTGATACATGATCGAGATCTTCCCGTTGACGCAGCGATAGAGGGTGCCCTTTTCGCCGCCGATCTTCGAATACATACCGCCGCAGTAGACGCCACCTTCGCGGCAGGCGGGCGTCGTGGCCGGCGGCGCCGTCGGCGTCGACAGGGCCGGTGCCGGAGTGGCGCCAACCGCCTTCAAATCGGCATTGATTTGCGGAACTTGATCGAGGCGGACGAAGGTGTACCCCTTCGCCTTGAGGGCCGGGATCACGATCTTCGTCATCGCGAGCGAGTTCGCGCTGACGTCGTGGGTGAGGACGACGCCGCGCTTGCCGCCGCGCCCTTCGATTTCATTCAGGTAGCCTTGGGCGCAGACCTCCGGCGAGACGGCGGGGCGCCCTTTGCCCGGCTTCCAGCAGGCCCAGTCGGCGGCGCCGTTCGGGCAGGTCCAGGTCGACCCGTTGAGGACGCAGTCGAAGTCGCCGCCGGCGTTCCAAAAGATATTGCCCACGTAGGTCGAAGACCCGGAAACCGCCGACAAATCCTTGAAAACGTTCGAAGACCAGGAGCCGTAGGGCGTACGGACGAGGTGCATGCGCCCTTCGATCCAGGGCTCGATCAGCGTCATCGCGTCGCGCATTTCCCCTTGGCGGGCTGTCGTCGTGAGCGACACCATCGGGTCACCATGCGTGAAGGTATGGCTGGCGATGAGGTGGTGGAGGTTCGACCCCTTCACGGGGAGGCCGACGACGGTGTCGAGGACCGTCTTCATCGCCGCGGTGACGCCCGGCTTGCCCTTCGCGACCCAGGAGTCGCGCGTCGAGGTGCCGGTGACTTGGCGCCCGAGGACGAAGAAGGTCGCCGGGACCCCCTCCTCGGCCAAATACTTCGCGATTTCGACGGTGCTCCCGTTCGGCCCGTCGTCGACGGTCCAGGCGAGCGTCTTCGCCGGAAGGGCGCTGCCCGTGTAGAGGCTCGACCGGAGCTCGTCTTCGGAGACTTCTTTGTTCTCGTCGCCGTCGCTCGCGCCGCCGGTGGTGTCCTCGCCGGTATCGGCGGTGCAGGCGACGTTCGCCATGCAAAACATTCCCAAAACAAGCGGAACGGTCCAGAGCGTCTTCATGCGCCTCATTTGACGGATCGGTAGCCGTAAATCAAGCGATGTCTGTCGATGTAGGCAAGAATTTATCGGCGTGGTCAAACAAAGATCCATGGGGCTTCGAAGCACCACCGGCCGCACAAAAGAAGAAAACGGCCCCCCGTTGAGGAGGGCCGTTTTTCTGCGGATCCTGGATTCGTGCTCGCCGTCTCCTCACCTGCGGCGGTTCCGGGCGGACGAGCAACTGCGAATCAGGGGCCCGATTCTTCTTCGCGCTTGCAGTTGTCCGGAGTGCCCGACGGCGCCGACTTGCAGGTATCGGCGCAGGCGTACATCACCGAGAGCTTGCCGCTGACGCAGCGATAGAGGGTGTTCTTCTCGCCGCCGATCTTCGAATAGATCCCGCCGCAGTAGACGCCGCCTTCGCGGCAGGAAGGCGTGGCCGGTGCCGGGGCTGCCGAACCGACGACGGCCGGCGCCGGGGTGGCGCCTGCGGCCTTGAGATCGGCATTGATTTCAGGAACTTGATCGAGACGGACGAACGAGTATCCCTGGGCCTTCAGCGCCGGGATGATCTTCTTCGTCATCTCGAGCGAACTCGAGCTCACGTCGTGGGTGAGCACAACGCCGCGCTTGCCGGCGCGCCCGTTGACTTCGTTGATGTAGCCCTGCGCGCAGGTTTCCACGGGGACCGCCGGGCGGCTCTTGCCCGGCTTCCAGCAGGCCCAGTCGGCCGCCCCGACGGGGCAGCTCCAGGTGCCGCCGGTGAGCGTGCAGTCGAAGGCGCCGCCCGCGTTCCAGAAGATGTTGCCGACGATGTTCGTCGAGCCGTTGACCGAGGCCAAGTCTTTGTAAACATTGGCGCTCCAGCTGCCGTAGGGCGTACGCAGCATGTACATCTTCCCCTCGATCCACGGCTCGAGGAGGCGCATCGATTCGCGCATTTCCCCCTGGCGGGTCGCCGTCGACAGCGACACCATCGGGTCGCCGTGGGTGAAGGTGTGGCTTGCCATCACGTGATGGAGATTCGAGCCCTTGATCGGCATCGCCACGATCTGGTCGAGGAGCGTCTTCATCGCCGGGGTGACGCCCGGCTTCCCCTTCGCGACCCACGCGTCGTAGCTCGCCGTTCCGGTGAGCTGGCGGCCGAGGACGAAGAAGGCGGCGGGGACCCCTTCGTCGGCGAGATACTTCGCGATTTCGAGGGTGCTCGCGTTCGGCCCGTCATCGACGGTCCATGCGAGGGTCTTCGACGGCAACGTCCCGCCGTTGTAGAGCGCCGAACGGAGCTCGTCGCCAGAGACTTCTTTGTCGCCGTTCCCCTCGGCGGTGGCGCCGCCGGTTGTATCTTCGCCGGTGTCTGCGGTGCAGGCTGCGGCGCCGAAGACGAACATTCCCATCAAAGCCGGAATCGCCCAGACGTGTTTCATGACGGCACTTTCCGCCGAGTTGTATGCATGGCGCAACTGGAATTTTTTCGTTGCGACGAAATTTTACCCGGCGCCGCCGCCAGGAAAATACCTGGAGTTCGTCGCGTGGCACCACCCCAGATTTGAGGAGATTTGATGGCCACACGCCCCAGCGTTGCTCTCGTCGTCGCAACGATTCTGCTCTCGAGCGGATGCGTCTCAAATACACCAAGCATTCCAAGGATCGCCATCAGTCCGGGAGCTTCTGAGAGGCTGGCGCGCTTCGGGGGTGGGCGCCCCTTCGACGGTGACCGGGACGGGGAACCACCCCACGCGCCGTCTCGCGATGCCGAGGTTCGCGGGGAGGAAGGGGCCGATGCCGACGGGGCCTTTGTCCGCTTGCAGAGCGGAACTGCCAGTTTTCGCGTGCGATGCGGCTCCGTCGAGCCCTTTGATACCCGCCTCGGCGGCCCCGGCGCCAGCGGCCGACTGGCCCTCGGGCCGGCGCCCGTCGATCGCTGCCGCGTCCTTCGTGGGCGGCCGGCGAAAACCGCGGAAGGGTCCGGTTTTGAAGCGGTTTTTGCCGCCGATATTGCCGACGGTGGCGCCGCCACGACGACAGTCCGCCTCCTCGCCGGCGATCGCGGCGTCCTGGTGGAGACCGTCGTCGACGACGGCAACGGCACTGCGATCGTCGATACCGTCCCGCCGATGACGGGCCGCACAGCGACGATCGGCCGCTCACCGGCGCTTCGTGCCTGCTCCGACGGCGGCCGCGCCGTGGCGACCTATGAAGGGACCTTCGTCGTTTCCGCAGGAAAATCAGCCAAAGATGGCGCCGCTTGGGCGGTCACCGGCGCCGACGGCGTCGTCGAACTCCCCTGTGCCCCGCGAAGCGAGGGGGGGACCGCGCTGAGCACCGTCGGCGGGGCGCGCGTTTTGGTCGTTGCATCCTACACGGATGAAGCGGCCGCGGTCGTCGAGCTGGAACGGGCTGCCGGCCATGAAGTCGGCTCAGTACGCGTCATCGATCGGATCACCGATCCGGCGTCTCGCGGGGCGGAGACAAACGGAAAAATCGACGAGGAGTTTCGGCTATTTACCGGTGACGGAAAGCCGCTCCTTGCCGGCCGTCTTCATGCCGATCGGCTCGGTCGCCCGTCGGCGGAGCTGCCCGTCGGCAGCTTCCGCTTCGGACGTGACGCCGCCCACGCAAAGCCGATCGTCGTCACCGCCGGCGCGACGACGGAAATCGCTGGCGACTGGTGATCAGTGGGCCAGGCAGAGCGCGACGGCGACCGTTGTGACCGCTGCGACGCACAGCCCGGCGAACGCGGTCACGGCGACCTTGCCGCTGTGGGGGATCGCGGTGCTCGACCAGAGGGCGAGGATCCCGATCGGCGGCGCCAAACAGAGCAAAAGTCCTACAAGAACCGGATCATCCCAGCGGTTGCTCGGGGGCTTGCTCGGAGCGATCGCGTCAAATCGCACGCGTTCTTGGCCGACGGGCCGTGATCGCGGGGTGAGCGGGAGCGCCACGCCGCCGCGATCGGCACGCTTGAGGACGTCGTGCCAGACTTTTCCGGCGTCGTCGTACTCAAGAACCATGCAATTTCGCAGCTTTCGATTCGGCGACCGGTGGGGCGGAGCGACGCGCGCCGGGCGCTCGACGTCCGGCAGGCCGGTGAGGGTGACCGGCGCGATGCGAAAGGAACTGCTGCTGGTGGCGCGCATGACTTGGCGATCACACTAGCCGAATGGGGGGCGCCGTCGAGCGATACGTTGCGAAATACGTTGCAAAAAAGTGACGCTTGGGCGCACTTCCGCCGCGTCAAATCAAGCTGCCAAAATGCCGAAAAGGGTCCCGCGGTTTTCCGCGGAACCCTCGTCGGGGCGAGAGGATTCGAACCTCCGACCCCTTGACCCCCAGTCAAGTGCGCTAACCAGGCTGCGCTACGCCCCGTCCTCGTTACGGCATGCACCGTGTCGATGGGCGCGTCCTATCGAAGCCCTTGGATGTCCGCAAGAGAATTCGTGGACCTACCCACCGCTTTGCCGCCACCCCGCGTTGCCCACCACGACTGGAGCCGGTTTTCCGGCGGAAAACGCTGGAAGTTCCCGCTTGCGATCGGGTAGTCAGGACCAATGCATCCTACCCTGAAGAAGCTGGTTCCGCTGTCGATGATCGCCACCCTTAGCCTCGCCCAAGTCGGCTGTTACGATTGGGTCGCCGTCCGCCCCTCCGACCTCCCCAAGCTCAACGCCGTCAGCTCCCAGACGGTGTCCGCGGGAACCGCGCAGGTGACGCTCATGGATGTTCGCACCGTTCGTGCCCCGGACGGCCGCCTTGTAGAGATTCGTGGCGCCCATGACGTTGAGGTCACCGCCGACGGCGCAACGGTCTCCTTTGAGCATCCTGTCGAGGCGAAGGTCGCCGACGAAACGCTTACTGTTGCCGGTAAGAACCGGGAAGACACCCCGTTCACGCTCGGGAAGGTCCAGAAGGTTGAAGTCAGCCAGTATGCGCCAGGCAAGACAATGGCGGTGCTCCTCGTCGTCGCCCTTGCCCCACTCGCGGTAGTCTTCGCCGCAAGCAGGTAAGCGCACCAACTAACGCAATTCGTTCCAGCGCTCGGCTTCGAAGCCTACGAGAACGGTGCAGTTTGCACCTTTTTCGACGACGAGGACCGGGCG
>JAAFHJ010000172.1 GCA_013298325.1 Myxococcales bacterium
GGATCGGCGTCCTCGGTTGTCGGATTGATCGCCATCGCTGCCGCTTCGCCAAGGGCCATTGGCCCGCTTTGACTGGGGCCCAAAAAGCGCGTTTTCGCTGCGGTATTCGCCGCGTCGAGGGTCGCTCCGAGGCGCTCGCTGGTGCGGCAGTCCCCCACTTTTCCGGAAAGTTCGCGGAGGAGCGCTTTCCGATCCGCATCGAGGGCCCGCTCGACCCTCCCATCGACGGGGGCCCAAAGACCGTAGGGGTCGAGCCAGTCGGCGGTCGCCGCCGCAATTTTTGCTGGGTCTGCCGACGGCGGATCAAACGCGAGGTGGGCGTCGAAGGTGGCGACGGCCCGATGGAGTTCCTCACAGGAGAGCGTCGCACGCGTCCCTGTTGGGAACGGGAAGAGGTTCTCTTCCGCCTTTGGGTCTTCAGATTCCGTTGGTGTTTCCAGAGCATACGCCGGCGCAACTCCGAGGAGGAGCACGGCGAGCCAGGGGAAAAACGGGGGGGGACGCACGCAGGATTCGAGGGGCGGTCGGTTCGCGCACGCCAGCGCCGGAACCTCGCAATCCCTAGCAAACCTCGTCAGGAAGCGCGCAACAATGCCGGCTTTCCGTACACGGCGAGCTTCATGCGCAGCTTCCCGCAGGCGCGTTCTTCCAGCTGGCGGACGCGCTCTTTGCTGACGCCGAGGAGATCGCCCAGCTGTTGGAGGGTGAGCGGCTCGTCATTCATCAATCGCTCCTTGACGATGAGGCGCTCGCGGTCGCTCAGCGATTTCAGCGCGGCGGCGACAGCGTCTTCGGCGTGGTGCTGACGCTCGTTGTCGTCGGCCTCTTCTTCGGGGCTTGGGCCGGTGGCGCGCAGCATTTCAATCGGGGGGGCGAGATCGCCGGGGGCGTGATCGAGGCTCTGTTCGCGACCGGCGATCACCGGGAGGAGTTGGCGGACGCGCTCCGGGGAGAGGCCCGACATTTCCGCGAGCTTCTCGGGATCGGCTTCGCGGGTCGTCCGGTAGGCGCGGAGGGCGCGCCGCTCGCCCTTGGTCGTCCCGAGGCGGACGACGCGGTAGCTTCGTACGACGTATTCACGAATTTCGGCGCGAATCCAATAGGCTGCGTAGGTTGCGAGCCGGCAGTCCTTCGTCAAATCGAACTTCCGGGCGGCGCGAAGGAGGCCGAGGTTCCCCTGCTGAACGATGTCCTCCATCGGAACTCCCCAGCGCCGGTACTCCATCGCGATCGCCATCACGAAGGGGAGGCACGCTTCGACAAGGCGCTCGCCAGAGCGGTTGTCGCCGGCGGCGAATTTTCGCGCGAGTTCACGCTCTGCCTCTCGCTCGAGCGGCGAGAATGTGGAGAGATTCGTTCGCCAAGCTTGCAGCGCAGAACTGTCGGAAAAACCCATGGCTCGGAACCCCTTTTCGCGAATTGAATGCCGCGAGACATCGACGCGAATGCGCATCGTCGCTCCACGGAACCGTCGGTGTCGTGCATGGCGTCGATGCGTGAAGAGCCGCGATCCTCGCGGGGGTGCACGTTTCGACCACGGGCGTGCGCTGCGCAGTGCAGCTTCTCCGTGGATGCGACGACGACCGACCCGTTGCGAACGACGTGCCAACCGCGAAACACGCGCATTCCGCAGCGCAGCCTGCGCGCTTTGCGCAAAGAGCGATTTTTTGCGGCGATCTGGATGCAAACCCTGCGCGAATTGGAAAAGCCGGCCCGCGATGGGACCGGCTTCGCTCGTGGGGGCCAGTTTCTGTCAGACGTCGATGGTGAGGCCTTCGTAGGCTGCGCAGCTCGCTGCGAACAGCGCTTGAGCGCGCTTTTCTTTCACACGGACGGCGGCGTCGTTCTGCGCCGGGTCGTGGTGGAAGAGGACGAGCTTCTTCACGGCCGCTTTTTCCGCGAGTTTGACCGCCTCGTCGAAGGTGCTGTGCCCCCAGCCGGTCTTCGGACCGCCGCCGACTTCGCCTGCGTACTCTTCGGGGGTGTACATCGCGTCGTAGACGAGGACGTCGACCCCCTTCGAGATGCGCGCGAGCTTCGGATCGACGATGCTGTAGTGCTCCGTGTCGGTCGCGTAGACCATCGATTTCCCATCGTGGTCGACGCGATAGACCCACACGCCGTTCGGATGATTTCCGCGCGTATTCGAGATGCGCACGACACCGGTGCCGTCCTTGGCGGGGAGCTCGATGACTTGACCTTCGTAGAGGTCATAAAAGTTCATCTTTGCTCCCATTTCCGTCAGGTGGACCGGAAAGCTCGGGTGGTCCATCTGGCCGGCAAGGGTCTCTTCGAGAGTCCGCGAGACGTTATTCCCGCCGTAGAGATGGATGTGGTTCCCCGGAATGAACGCCGGCGCGAAGAAGGGGAAACCCTGAATGTGATCCCAATGGACGTGGGAAAAGAAAATCCGCGCCTCGATGGGGAGCTCTTTGACGAGCTTCTGGCCGAGGAGGCGAATCCCCGTGCCGCCGTCGAACACGAGCAGGTGACCACCCGCGCGGACCTCCACGCAGCTCGTGTTGCCGCCGATTTCCACGGTGTCAGGGCCCGGCGTCGGGATGCTGCCACGCACGCCCCAAAAGGTGATCCGCATCGTGACGAAGGAGATACGCGCCCCCAGCGGTCAGCGTCAACCTGGCAAATCGGGCGCGAGGATCGATGGCGTTCGGCTAAGAGTGGGCCGCTGATGGTGAACCCTGCGCCGCTCCTGAAGATCGTCCCCACCGGCAGTCGGCGGGCGTCCTCGCGCGCGCCGTCCCGCCGGTGGATGCTCCCGTTCCTCCCCACGCTCGTGCTCACCCTTGTCGGAGTCTCCGCCTGTCGCCCGAAGGCGGCCGCAAGCGACGATGCGGCCGCCCCAGCGACGAGCGCCGCCTCCGGAAATGCGGGGGCCGGTGGGGCCGCCGGTGGCAAACCGTTCGGGTTTGTCGCTGCGGAAGCTGCTCGATTTTCTTCGGCAATTCCTACCGAGGCGGTTCATGGGGACGACCTCGATCGTCGCCGAGCGGCCGCTCGTGCCCACGCGCGTATTCAAGGCGACGCGGCCCTCGTCCCGCTGCGGGAGCTCCTCGCCGACGATGACGACGAGGTCCTCGCCTGGGCTGCCTACGGCCTCGGCTTCGGCTGCGCGGGGCGCGAGGAGACGACCGTCCCCGTGCTCGCCGCCCGGCTTGCGACGCGCCTCCGCGACGAACCGCCAGCCGCCGCCGATGCCCCGTTCCGCGGCAGTGACGCGCTTTTTCGTGCGCTCGGGAGCTGTGGGACGAAAGTCGCCGAGGGGATCGTCGCCGTCCGCCTGAGCCATCCCGACCGCCACGCCGAGGCGGCCGCGACGGCGCTTGGGGTGATTGCAAGTAAACGAAAACACTTGGAAGATGAGTCGGTTGCCGCGCTCCTTGGCATCGCCGAGAACGCTGCCGACGACGAAGCGCGAAGCGCCGCGCTCTGGGCGCTCGGACGGGTCGATCTCGGTCCGTTCACCGATCGCGCGAAAAAAGCGGCGGCAGCGGCCGTCGACCACGCCGGTTCGACGGGCCTTTTTGCGCTTCGCCTTGCCGCCAAGACCGGCGCCCTGAGCGAGGACGCGTTCCTCACAATCGCCGCCGACGGCGAAGCCGACGCCAGCCGTCGCAATGAGGCGGTCCGTGGACTCCTCGAAGCGAGGCCGGCGGAAAAGCCAGAAGGTAGCGAAAAAGTAACCAAAAATCCGACCTCCGATCCGGCGTCTCGCCGGGCGGAGACAAACGCGGCCAGCGAGCGGCTCGTTGCGGTGGCCAAGCTCGTCGACGCGCTCCTCCCGCGGCTCGCCGATCCGGCCCAACTGGCACGCGACTACGCGGTCGCGGCGCGCGCCGTCGGGGGGCTCGGGACGGCGACGTCGCGCCCGGGGCCGGTCGCTGGCGCTGCTCTCGACAAGGTCGCCAAGCTCGCCATTCCCAAGGACAATCCGGGTGCTGCTCGTCGCGCGATCGCCCTCCGTTGCGCGGCCGCGGTGCCGCTTGCCCAAGGAAATGCCGATGCGCCGGTCGTCACCGCCTGCGATCCGACCGGCAAAGATCCGGCGGGACGGCGCGCCAAGAGCGAGATCCTCCTTGCGCGGCCGCTGGATGGTGGTCGCCTTGCCGCCTACGCAGCGCTCGCCAACGGGGCGACGGCCGCTGAACGGGAGCGACTTCTAAGCGCCCTCGGGACGCACGCAGAAGCAGCCGATCTTGCTGCGAAATGGGTGACAGAAGGCCTCGCCGGAAACGAGCCGGGCGTGGTCGCAACGGCGGCGACCTTTATCCACGAACACCGCGAAATCCTAGCGTTTGCGCGCCCGTCGAAAGAGGACCGTACCACCCGGGACAAGGGGCCAGCCTGGCTCACCGCCCTCGATCTTGGCGTGAAGCGCACCTGGAGCCCCGATCTCCTCGAAACACGGATCGCGCTCCTTGAGGCGCTCGCGACGGCGCGCGCCGAGGCGGCCACTCCGGTCCTGGAGGCCTCCGCCTGCGATCCGAACGTCACCGTCCGGACGCGCGTTCGCGCCCTCCTCGGCACGCGGGCGCCTGCCTGTGACCCCGCAAAATGGCCGGTAGAACCTCGCGATGCCGTCGGCGACAGCGGCCACGTGAACCTCGCGCTGCGCCTCGACACTGGGGTCTCCCTCCAACTCCACCTCGACGGACGTCGCGCGCCGCTCACCGTCGCCCGCATCGCGAACCTCGCCCGCGATCACTTTTACGACGGCATCGTTGTCCATCGCGTCGTCCCCGGGTTCGTGGTGCAGTTTGGAGACAAACTCGGCGACGGCTTCGGCGGCTCCGGGCTCGCGCTCCCCTGTGAAACCTCCCCGTTGCCTTTCACGCGCGGCTCCATCGGGATGGCGCTCGCCGGCCGGGACACAGGATCGAGTCAGCTCTTTGTGACGCTCGCCCCGACGCCCCATCTCGATGGTTTGTACACGCTCTTCGGGAACGCCGACGGACCGTGGGATCGCGTGGCAGAAGGCGATTTGATTTCGGCGATGGACGTCCTCCCATGATCGCGGGGGCGCTTCGCCGTTCGCTTCCGATGGCGGCCGCCACGCTGCTCGTCGCGCTTGCCCCTGCCGCCGCCGAGGCCTTCTGCCGCCGGGTGGCGATCCCGAAGACCGACGGCCGTGACGCGATCGCGCAGACCCCAAAACAGCTGGGAATGTGCGAGTTTGCGAAGGAAGATGCGAACCCGGCTTACGAGTATTGGCCGGGGCGTTGCGTCGGCTTTGCGGTGAGCCTCGACGGCGCCGCGCGCGTCGCCGAGGATGAAGCGGTCGGCACGGTCACCCGCGGCCTCCTCCGCTGGTCGCGCTCGAAGTGCGCCGGTGGTGCCCCAACGTTGGAGGGGCGTTACTTGGGGCGGTCGACCTGCTTCAAATCGGAGTTTTTGGAAAAAGGGCCCAACCAGAACGTCATCGTCTTTCATGGTACCTGGCCCTACAAGTCTCAAGATGGCGCCGACGACGACCTGAAACTTGGCGTAACGACGACGACGTCAAACACCCTTACCGGCGAAGTGCTCGACGCCGACATTGAGATCAACATCGGCGCGCCGACGGTCGCCTTCGTGCCTGAGGGGGTCCCGAATCCCGGCGACTACGACCTCGACGCGATCGTCACCCATGAGCTCGGCCATGCCCTCGGGCTCGCCCACTCGCTCAACCAAGAGGCGACGATGTGGCGGTCGATCGCCCCAGGGAGCATCGCCTCCCGAGACCTCGCCCCCGACGACGAGGCCGGCTTCTGCTTTCTCTACCCACCCGACGGCACGCGGCCGCGGAAATCCCGCGGGACGCCGCCGGAAGAGCCGCCGGTGTCGGTGCCGGCGACCGACTGCGATGTCCGCCCCGTTGGAGGCTTCTCCCGAAGCTGCGAAGAGCCGTCGCTGACCGGGTGCAGTCTGCAGGGATCGGCCGCGGGGGCTGGCCTCCTCGGTGGCCCTTTCGCTGCCTGCGCCGCAATTTTGCTGCTCCGTCGCCGCCGTCGCTGATCGGCCGTACCGGCCATCGCCGAATCCGGGTATGGCGGAGGCCATGCTGCTCGTCATCGACGTGGGGAATACCAACATCGTGTACGGCCTCTTTCAGGGGACGAAGCTCGTCCATCAGTTCCGCGTCGAGAGCGGACGTGGGCGCACCGCCGACGAGTATGCGGTCGTCCTTCGCCAATTGTTGGCGATGGAAGATATCCCAAAGGAAGCGGTCGATGGCGCTATTGTTGCGAGCGTCGTCCCCGCATTGACGGAACCGATGGTCGCCCTCGTTCGACGCGCCTTCGGCATCGAGGCGCTCGTCGTCGGCCCGGGGATCCGCACCGGCATCCCGATCCTCTACGAGAACGCCCGCGAAGTCGGTGCCGATCGCATTGTGAATGCGGTCGCCGCGTTTGAGAAGGTCCGCGGGACGGCCCACACCGGCGGGGTGATTGTCGTCGATTTCGGGACCGCGACGACCTTCGACTGCATCACGCCGAAGGGGGAATACCTCGGCGGTGTGATCGCCCCCGGCATCCAGATCAGTGCCGATGCTTTGTTCGCCCGTGCGGCGCGTCTGCCGCGTGTTGAAATCGCAAAGCCTGCGAAAGTCGTCGGTCGGAACACCCTCGGATCGATGCAGTCGGGGATCGTCTACGGCTACGTCGGTCTCGTCGATGGCCTCGTCGAGCGCCTCGTCGACGAGCTCGGCTATCCGTGCCGGGTCTTTGCGACCGGCGGCCTCGCGCCGCTCATCGCACCGCTCTCGAAGAGCATCGAAGAGGTCGACGACATCCTCACGCTCGAGGGGCTTCGGCTGATCTTTGAGCGGAACGCCGCCTGACGTAACGCGTCGTATTCGTGGTAAAATCTGCCCCATCTGCGCTCGCCGTTTCCTCACCTCGCGAGCCCCGCCTTGCGACCGCGACGGCGATCGCGGCCGTCGGCGCCCTCGCGGCGATCGTGCTCGCGGTCCTTTTTGGGAGCGAGACGACATCGGTGCATCGTGCATGGATCGATCCGGCCGGCCTCGATGGGACGATCCTATTGCGCCTCCGGGCCCCCCGCGTCGCGGTCGCAGCGCTCGCGGGCGGCGGCCTTGCCGCGGCGGGGGCGGCCTTGCAGGCGCTCCTTCGGAACCCGCTCGCGGAACCGTACGTGCTCGGCGTCTCTGGCGGCGCCGCGCTTGGGGCGACGGCGGCGTTGCTTGCGGGGCTTGGGGGCGTCGCCTGGTTTGGGGCCGGCCTCGTGCCGCTGGCGGCATTTTTGGGTGGCGTGGCGGCGACGGCGCTCGTCGCGCGATTTGTCCGGCGGGGGACGCTCCGCGGCGAAGGGATCCTCCTCGCTGGCTTCGTCGTCAACGCGCTCGCTTCGGCGGCGATCACCCTCGCAAAGACGATCGTTGATGCCAACCGCGCGCAAGAACTGCTCTTTTGGCTGACCGGCTTCGTCGATGTGCCGACGTCGGGGGAACTCCTCGCCCTCGCTGCCGGGGTGCTGGTTGGGGTCGCCGGCCTCGTCCGCCTGGCGCCGGCCCTCGGGCATCTTGCGTTTGGCGATGACGTCGCCGAGAGCCTCGGCATCGACGTCCCCCGCGTCGAGCGGCAGACACTGCTCCTCGCGTCGCTCGTGACCGGATCGATCGTCGCGGTGACCGGCCTCGTCGCCTTCGTCGGGCTTGTGGTGCCGCAGGTCCTCCGGCGCCTCGTCGGCAGCGATCCACGGAAGCTCGTTCCGCTCAGCTTTTTTGCAGGCGCCGGCCTCCTCCCCCTCTGCGACCTTGCCTCCCGCCTCGCCGTCCGGCTCTTCCACACGGGGCCGCCGGTCGGGGCGATCACCGCGCTCCTCGGCGGGCCGGTCTTCCTGGTCTTGCTCCTCCGCGAAAAGCGGGAGCGCGACGTAGCTTAGCCTTCCAGCGTTGCGTTTTATGCAACCGGCGTCCCAGTTGGGGGCGGTGGCGGCGGGCGGAGAAGGTGCCTAGGAAAAGCGGCGTTGCTCGGAAAGAAAGGGAACGATCATGGATAAGCAAAAACAGACAAACGCCGGTGAGGCTGAGGCCCCGGAAGTGGGGGCGCCCGCCGTTCTCGGGACCGTACCGCTCGGCTTCCAATGGCCGACGATCGACCCCTTCCTCTTCTGCGTCCACCACCTCGATGCCTACCCGAAGGGCAATGCCCAATTCGGTCCCGACGCTTCGCTCGCTGGGCGGAATATCGGTCAAGATTTCGAGGGTAAAGACGGCTGGCGCATGTACCACGGCGCCGTTGTCCCTGGGTTTCCCGGGCACCCTCATCGCGGCTTTGAGACGGTCACCATCGCCCGCCGCGGCTACATCGATCACTCGGATTCCCTTGGCGCCGCCGCCCGCTTTGGGCGTGGAGACGTCCAGTGGCTCACCGCCGGGAAGGGGATCGTTCATTCCGAGATGTTCCCCCTGCTCAATTCAGACAGCGACAACACCGTCGAGCTCTTTCAGATCTGGATGAACCTCCCGGCGGCCGACAAGATGGTCGACCCGCACTTCAAGATGTTCTGGGCGGAGTCGATCCCGGTCGTTGTCGAGCGGGATGCCGCCGGAAAGACGACAGAAATCACGGTGATCGCCGGTGCCTATCGGGACGCAACCCCGCTCGCGCCGCCGCCGAAGTCCTGGGCGGCGCGCCCCGATTCCGACGTCGCCATCTGGAGCCTCGTCCTCGCGCCGGGGGCCCGCTTTGAAATGCCGGCAGCGGCAAGCAGCGAGACGCTCCGCCTCCTCTATGTCTTTGGCGGATCGGTGCAGGTTGCAGCGACCGGAAAGACGACCTCTTCGGTCGCCGAGAAGCATGCCGCCCAGGTCGACGGTGGCGACACCCTCACTCT
>JAAFHJ010000173.1 GCA_013298325.1 Myxococcales bacterium
GCTGGAGGAAATGCGCGACAATCCGGACGCTTATCACCTGGTACGTGCAAACCACATTGAGTACCTTCGGCCCGTGGTTGGGACGGGGGAAGTCCGCGTGCGCATCTGGATCGAGCGCCTCGGCGAGACGAGTCTGACGTTTGGCTTCTGCGTGATGCCGATGGACGAAGACATCGACTACGCGGCCGGTACCCGCGTCCTCGTGCGCGTCGATCCGAAGGGGCGTCGGCCGGCGTCGTGGACGGAGAGCTTTCGCGAAAAGGTGACGCCGTATTTGCGGCGCGCCGGTGGAGGTCACGAAGCGACGCCGCCGGAGCCGGTCGCGGTACCGGAGCTCGGATGAGCGCCGAGAAGCCCCCCACAGCCTCCTCAACGACGGAGATCGGTGGAGCCCCGACCTCGCCCGCAAAGCTCCCCTACGAGGCGATCGGCGGCGACGCCGAGGTTCTTGCGCTTGCGGAAGCCTTTTACGACGCCATGGACGCGACGGAGCCGGCTCTGGCAAAAATGCATGAGCTCGACGGAGACGGACGCGTCTCGCGGCGCTCTCGCGACCGGTTCGGACTTTTCCTGATCGGCTGGCTCGGCGGACCGCAGACGTACATGGAGCGGCACGGGCACCCGCGGCTGCGCATGCGCCACGCCGGTGTCGCCGTCGACAGCGCAGCCCGAGACGCGTGGCTTCGATGTATGCAGCATGCACTGAATGCGCGCAACATCACGGGCGACCTGCGCGCGTTTCTCGACTTCCGTTTCGCGGACGTTGCCGACTTCCTCCGAAACCGGCCCGACGCAACGTAAACTTTTGAGATTTTTCTAGAATTCGCTCGGACGGCTCATCCCAATTCGCGCCGGCGGGGCATCGCCATGGGCGCGGCGGAACGTGAGTCGCATCCGTGTCCCCTGCCCGATGCGACTCTCGACGTCGAGGCTTCCGTCCATGCTGCGAACGATCCCGATCGTGACTGCCAAGCCGAGGCCGGTCCCTTCCCCGAGCGGCTTCGTCGTGAAGAACGGCTCGAAGATGCGTGGCAGGACATCGGCGGGAATGCCGGAGCCTTCGTCCTCAACGGTGATCCCAACGACGTCGTCGAGGGCATCGACGACGACACGAATCGGCAGACGGTCCCCCTCGCGATCGGCGGCAATCGGGTAGGCCTGTGCTGCGTTAACCAACAGATTTCCAAGTACTTGCAGGAAGAGGTCGCTCCGCCCCACGATTTCCAGCGCCTCATTCCCGTCGCGGCGGACGACGTTCACCGTTACCCGCGGTCGACGAAGAAAGGCTTCGCTGCGACTCACCGAGGCGACGCACTGCTTCAAGAGTTCACCGACGCGGACATGCTCAAGGCGCTGGATGCTGCCGACCCGCCCAGCGTCGAGGAGTTGGCGAACGATCCGTCGAATGCGCCCCATCACCTCGATCGACTCGCGAAGCGCTTCTGGTCCGTCGGGAGGGAGCCTCCCTCCGTCTACTTCTGCGAGTAAATACTCAAGGTTCGCCGTAACTGCGGCTGCTGGATTGTTGATTTCGTGGGCGACGCCTGCCGCGATGCGCCCGAGCGCGGCCGAGCGCTCCGCCTGCTCAAGGGCGTCCCGCGTCACCACGAGTTCGGCGCTGTGCTCGGAGACACGGCTCCCAAGCGCCATCGACAACTGCTCGAGGGCAAGTGCATCCTGGATGAATCGCCGGGTAAGGACGATGGCGAACAGAATGATGCAGACGCAAAACGAAGGCGCCATCAGGAACGGGAGGGGGGCGCCGGATTCAAAGACGGCGAAGTCGTAGAGCCCAGCAGCGAGGCAAATGCCGGTGCCGAGCACATGAGTCAGGCCGAACGGGTCCCCCTTCCGCCACGCGTGGACGCAACGCGCCGTGAGAAAGCCGCCAGTCACCATCATGAGGCCGGCGAGCAAATTCCCAAGGGGCCGCAAGCGCGGCAGAACATTCAGCATTCCGCCATAGGGCAGCACGCGGTAGACGACGGTCGTCTCGGTTCCAAGATTGGTCGTGAGCGCGACCAGCGCGAGGAGCCCCGTCGAGGCGTGCAGCACGAGAATGATGCGGTCGAAGCGCCATTCCCCTTGAACTGCACGAAAGTAGCTGTACTGGGCCGCGGAATACACAACGAAAAGAGAGAGTTGCACGCGCTGCGCGAGAACCGCGTGCCCGACGAGCGACGGGATGGTCTCAAACATCTCCGCGCCACAATAGGCAGCACACGCAAGCATCATGAGCGACAGCCGCCGGTACTCGCGCCAACCAGGGGCCGAGCCAAACGCCCACGTCAGCCCTGCCCCAGCGAGGCCGAGCGCGAGTCCGACGACAGCCACAAACGACGGGAAGGCCATAGTGGCCATGCGCGTGCCCCCCAATTCGCATCAAAGGGCGTGCAGCAAGACTCCGTTAGAAGGTTTGCAGGGCCGCGGAGCGACCACTTTCAATGAAGGCCAACGCGACCTGAAGGGCGCGAAGACCATCTTCCCCGCCGACCACGACCGGCTCATCTCCGCGGACCGCGCGAAGGAACGCTTCGTGTTCGTTTCGAAGCGGTTCCTTTTTGGCGATGTGACGTTTGACCATGTCCCCTTCGACGGCGCCTGAAAAGTGGCTCGCCGGCTCCCAGGAGTCGTTGACCTTGCCGTTCTTGTAAAAAACGACGTCTTGGGCGAGGTAGTCAGCAACGACCACCCCACCTTCGCCAACGACGCTAAGCTGTCGCAATTTCAACGGACTTAGCCAGCTCACATCAAGAACTCCGATCTCACCGCTCTCAAAGCGGACGAGGCCCGAGAGAAGATCTTCGCAGCTCTTGTGGGCCTTTCGCGCGGTCTCGGCGAACGCCCGCACGACGCGGCTCCCCGTGACAAAGTGCATCGCATCAATGTCGTGGGTTGCGAGGTCAAGAATGACGCCGACGTCCTGAATTCGGGCCGGGAATGGCGAAAGGCGCCGAGCATGGAGCTGAAAGATCTTTCCAAGCTCGCCCGCCTGGACGACGCGCTTCAATTCCTGCACCGCGGGGTTGAAACGCTCGATCTGGCCGACCATGAGAACGCGATTCGCCGCTTTGGCGGCGTCGATCATCTTTTGCGCGTCTGCCACCGTCGGCGCAATCGGCTTCTCCACCAGGACGTGGATCCCCCGAGAAAGCGCCTCAAGGGCGACCGGAAGGTGAACCTCGGTCGGTACCGAGACGATGCAGGCATCGGGCTTTTCGGTGTCGAAGAGCCGCCGGTAGTCGTCATAGACGGCGAGGCCCGACTTCGCAGCCGCCGCACGCGCCGCCTCGCTCGGGTCCGAAGCGCCCACCAGCTTCGCCCCCGGCAAGTCCGACTGCACGCGGACGTGGTTCCGCCCCATGGCCCCGAGCCCAATTACGCAGGTCTTGATCGTCATTTCTGTTCTCGCTCTGGTGCAACAAGCGGCGCAGGTATTCGCCCGCCACGCCTCCGAACGTGGCGCTATCGCAGCGGGTGTCCCCATGCAACGGGCGCGGCGGAAAAAAAGCGGCGATTCTCCCCTGCGCGGCGTCAGCGTCGACGGTCGCCGTGCGTCTCATGCAAGGTCAAACAGAAGAACTTCTGCGTCGACCCCCTCCGTCAAATGGAATTCTGTGACGTCAGAAAAGCCAATGGCGTCACCCGCGTGGAGCCGGTCTTCCCCCTCCGACGTCGTCACGGTGAGTTCACCGCTCGCGAGGTGCACCCAGACGTATCGTGCCGCGTCGACGGTGAAGACACTGGACTCATCACCCTGAAAATTTCCTACCCAGAGCGTGAGGTCCTGATGGACGACAACGGCGCCGCCGTCGCCAAATCGGCTGGCGACCTTCCGGAGGACACCGCGCCGTTCCGTGGCCGGAATGTGCCGCTCCTCGTAGCTCGGAATGAGCCCTTGTTTTTCGGGCATAATCCATATTTGTAAAAAGTGAACAAGCTCCGAAGAAGATCCATTGAACTCGCTGTGACGAACGCCGGTCCCTGCAGTCATTCGCTGAATGTCCCCGGGACGGAGCGTCGAGCCGTTCCCCATGGAATCTTTGTGCGCCAGCTCGCCGCGGAGGACGTAACTGAGGATCTCCATGTCACGATGACCGTGGGTTCCAAAGCCCTGCCCGGCGGCAACGCGGTCCTCATTGATCACACGAAGTGACCGAAATCCCATATGTTTTTCGTCGTGGTAGTCGGCAAACGAGAAGGTATGAAAGGAATTGAGCCAGCCATGGTTTGCGTGGCCCCGTTCCTGCGATCGTCGAACCTTTTTCATGGCCCCTAGGTAGACCCGACAGACGCCCTTCGTGAGATCCGCTAGGACGCAACGCCATGGTGCCCTCTACGCGCATATCTTCCGCCCTCATTGCCGGCCTCTCGGCGGCGATCGCGCTCTCGACCGGTTGTGGCCGCGACGATGGCCCCCTGCCCGACCTCGGCGACCACCTGCCCGCTTCGGCGCGCGCCGTCCTCGAGAACGCAGAAACGATGGAGCTTTTGGCGCTGGGCGACGAAGCGCCCGACGTCCCGCCCGCAGGCTCGGCCCCCCGAGCGCCCGAGCGGGACCCGCTTGCGCGATTTGCGCCACGAACCGGCGGCTTCCATGGCTGGAAGGAGGCGTCTCGAACGCCGCTGCTCGGCGGCGAGCGCCACAAGCTCTTGTATGCAGTCTACACGGGTATTGCGGGAAACGACGACAAGCTCGCCGCCTGCTTCCGCCCCCACGCCGCCGTCCATGCCACGCGTGGGACCGAGACCGTCGACCTTCTCTTCTCCTACGACTGCATGTTGGTGCATGTGTACGAAAATGGTCGTCTTTTCACTGCTCTCACGACGCGAGAGGCGGCAGGCCCCGTAGGGAAAGTCTTTGCGCGCGCGGGAATCGCCGCCAAGTTGTAGGCGAACGAAAAAGCCCCGCGCGGGTGTTCCGCGTCGGGGCTTTCCGTCAAAAAAACGGTCGTTCAGTAGCTGTGGTAGCGGACTTCGTAGACTTCGCTCGTGCGTGCCGGGATGAGCACATTGCTGGCCGGGGCAGCAGGCTGGGCGGGATCGGGGGCGCCGGCGACGCCCTTGCACTGGTAGAGAATGCGCCATTCGCGCTTGTCTTCCGTGGTGGTCGTCTGGCTGGCGTTGGTCTGCTGAACCGGCTGGTTGTAGAAACCGCGGCCGTGCTGCGTGTTCGCTTGGGTGTCGGTACGGCTGACCTGACCGACAACGACTTCCCCCTCCTCGAGAATGTCGTACCCATTCGGGCAGCGCGCCGTCATGAGCTTGCCGGCCTCCTCGCGCGACCCGTCATTGTTCGCGATGAGGGCGAGTTCCCCGCCGGTTGCCGTTCGGCGAACTTCACGGACCGGGTAACAGGCTGCGGTGGCGAGAGCGACGAGGACAACGAAACGGGCGGCTTTCATGGAAATCTCCTGGGAGGAAGCGTGTAGACGCGGACGGGGGGTGTCCGGTGCCGACGGCCAGCAACGTATGTGCCGGCACACGGTAAGGGAAAACCGGAGTGGTTGACGGGTCCTGTGCCCATCCGTTCACGAAAATCGAACGGCGAGAGGTTACACGCGGACATCGCCGAGGCGCACGGAATTCCGCGTCCCGATCACCGGCGCTGGTCGACGGCCCACTGGGCGTAACGGCGGACGAACGAGCGCTGCTCTTCCCTCTCGAACGCGTACTTCCCGAGCTCGCGCGCCAAGGTTGCAAACGCATCTTCGGCAGAAAATCCGAGCGTGACAAGCGTGCATGCTGCAAACATCGACGCTCGCCCGCCGAGCGATCGTGCGACAAAAACAACGCGAAGCCCCTCCAGCGCATCCTCGCAGGCTCGCTCCACGATCGGCGATGCCGCCGCCGGGGAGGACGGCGCTTCGCCGTGGCTGAGCGGAAAATGGGCGACGACGAGGCCGCGTCGCTCGGCAACGGCGACGAGGTCGGGAATTCCGAGCGTGGCAAGTTCCTCGGCGCTCAGGAGCACAATCAGGCGGTCGACGCGGTGCTCGTCGACGAGGCGATCGAGATCGGCGCGGAGCGACCGATCCCAGGCGGGACCGGAGCGCGACGGGGCCCGCTTCCCTGGGGCGTACGTAAGGCCGATCCGCGATAGGTCGCGGGAGACCCATGCCACGTCCAGCGGCACAGAATCGCTCGTCCGCGGCGGCATTTGGGAGAGGTCGGCGCGGCGAGTGGCTCCCGACTCCCGGAGCTGGGCGGCGAATCGCAGATCGGCGAGGCGGTTGAAAAGACGAAGGATTCGACCATCGGCAAGCGCACGGGCGAGGTGGCCGGGCCCTTCATGATCGAGGCGCGCATGGACCGTGAACATTCGTCGGATGGTGACGACGTCTGCGTCTGCGAGCGCCTCTTCATTCCTAGAAAGCGCGTCGAATTGCTCAAGGAATGGACGCCACTCAAACGTCGCATCCATCATTCCGAAGCGCTGGAGAAGCAGCGAAAGGCGCGCGGCGCCGAGCGTCCCGTCTTCCAAATCGGGGAGCTTCCGAAGCAGCCCCTCGACCTCGGCACGCTCCGCGTCGGAGACGAATCCACGGAAAGGGGACGGCGCGTGCCGTGTGACTGCATCGGAACGCCGCTTCGTGATCGCCATCAGCGACCATTTATCGCCTGCTCGGCGAGCGCCGCAAGCTCGTCTGAACGCTCGAGCTCGGAGACCCACGAGGGGGGGAGTTTCTTCGCACCAGCTCTCGCCCCGACCAACGCCGCCGCGCAGGTGGCAATACTGTCTGAATCACCAATGGTATTGGCGCCTTCCAGAATGGCTGCTCGAGGGTCGTCGGGGTGGCGGAGGAAAATGTAGGCGGCGGCCGCAATGCATTCATGGGCCGCCCAACCTTCGAGGCGCACGAGCGTCACCGCCGGCGCTTGACCGTCTTCGACGTCTTTCATCGCGTCGAGGAGCATCTTTGCCGTCGCCACGCTGTACCGACCGGCCGCTGCCGCCATTTCGGTCACAACATAGCGGGGCTCACGCTTGGCGAGCGCGTGCGCGGTTCCGACAGCCATCGCGGCGCAGGCAGCAAGCGCCACCGGGTCGCGATGGGTCATCTGGGAATGGGCCACCGCCCAGTCTTCCGCCCGGGCGATGTCGTCGTGGAAGACGAGCCCGAAAGGGTAGGCGCGCATGACCGAGCCGCAGCCGCCTGCCGTTGCGCCGCCCGCCTGCGACCAGTGGACCCCCTTCTCCAAGTTCCGGCAGCCGGCGAGGCACGCGTTCCCCGGCGCGCGGTGCCCGCCTTGCGGATTCTTCGCCCACCCAACAAATCCGTCCGCGATACGTTGCATCGTCCGCTCAAGGTCGAAAGACGCCCGACGGGCCTCTACGAGCACTCGAAGAACGATTTCAGCCATTTGCGTATCGTCTGTATACGCCGCGAACCGCTTCCCCTCCGCCTCGCGGTACGTAACGTAGCGCTCGATCCCCTGCGGTCCGAACGCCGTATGAATCTCCTCCATCGTGCGAAGAAACTCCGTCGGAGCCCCCATGGCGTCGCCCACGGCGGCGCCAAGGACCGCGCCGCGAATGCCATCCGCGAGGGCGGGTGCCATCGCCGTCGGAAGGGCGATCACCATCGCCGACGGACGCGGGACAGCGCCAGGGACGCTCGCCGCCTTCGGTTGTACCGAAGACACGTTTCGCGAGGCGGTAACAAAGCCATCCAACGTTGGCCGTTGGACGCTCATCCATTGGGAGAATGCGCGAACAAACGCGCGCTGTTCCTCATTCTCCGGTGAATGAGCACCGCGCGCCTCACGGACCGCGTCGAGCGCTTCATCGGGCGTCTTTCCGAGTGCAATAAGCGCACATGCTCCAATCGTCCCAGCGCGACCGAGGCCACCGCGGCAATGGATAACGACGGTTTCTCCGTCGTTTGCCCTGCGCACGATCCGCGCAATGAGTGATGCGACCTCGGAGAGGCTTGCTGGAATCGAACCATCCGGGATCGCGAGCCGCTCGACGACGAGGCCGTACTTGCGACAAGCCTCAAAATAGTCTGGAATTTGCAGCTCTTCGAACTCGGAATCCTGAAGGAGGCAGACGAGCACGTGGGCCTTGTGCGTCCCGACGAGTTCAAGAAGATCGGCCTGCAGGTCGCGACTCCACGGGGGACCGGGCGGCGAGTTCACAGTCGCTCTTGCCGACTTTGCCGTCTTCTTTCCCGGCGCAAATGTGAGACCAATTCGCCCGCGTGGCTGCGCGATCCATCCAACTTCAATGGGATGGGTAAAGCTCGTTCGTACAGCATGAGTCGGTTCGTGGGGACTCACCCGCGTCTGAAGTTCGTCAAGGCGCGTAAGGACCGCGCGGAGTCGACCGTCTTGAATCAAACGCTCCAATTCCCCCGGATGGTTGCGCTCGCGGGCGGCGTGAAACGACAAAACCGAGCGCAAGGCGTCGACGTTGGCGCCTGCAAGGCGCTCGGTCGTCCAGCCGTCCTCGGAGGCTTCCGTCGCGACGTTCGCGACCCACCCGACACGATGCAAAATATAAAGGAGTCCGCCGGCAGTCAGGTCGCCGCGTTCGAGCCGTGGCAGCAGCCGAACGAGCGCTTGCGCCGCCACTTCCCATTCCCGCCCGCGTCCATCGGAGTCGTTCATCGCCATCATTTTCGCCCCCCCCGCCCATCCCTCGTCGCGCCGACCATGCGCCACACTGCACCATGCTCGACGCCGTGCCGACCGATCCGCCTTTACGGATCGGGGGCACACCCTCTCCCATCTTTTCTGAATCTATCGGCATCCTCGCCGTTGCGACAAGCCCGTACCGTCCCGGAGGAAGCTGCGCCGCGCACGCGCGACCGACTGCATCGCTTCACGCGAACTCGT
>JAAFHJ010000174.1 GCA_013298325.1 Myxococcales bacterium
CTTTTTCCGCTCCCGCTCGGCCCCACGAGGGCGACAAACTCACCGGCCGCGATCGACGCGGAGATCCCACGAAGGACCCTCGTGGAGTTCTCCCCCGTGCCAAATGTCTTTGTAATTGCTACTGCTTCTAGAGCACTCATGACTGAATCGCCTGCAAAGGATCGAGCTTTGCTGCGCTGCGGGCCGGGAGAACGGCTGCGAGGGCGCTGGCAATGGTGGTGAGCAAAAATGCCCGTAGATACTCACCACTCGCGGGGTCGATCGGCATCGAAGACGTCCCGTCAGCTCGTCGGGAAACGTGGAGAAGGAGCTCAGCAAAGCCGTAGCCGAGGAGGACGCCAATCGTTGCGCCGATCATCCCAATGAAGAGCCCTTGAAGGACGAACGTGCGCAAGATGGCTCCGCGCCCGATGCCGAAGCTCCGAAGGATCCCGATTTCGGAGCGCCGCCGTGACACCGACAGAAAGAGCGCGCTCGCGACGCCGATCGCAATGGTGACAAGGCTAAATCCCTTAATCATTTCGCCGCTGCTCGCCTGAGCCCGAAGCCCCTCCTGGAGGCGGACATTCCGCTCAAGCCACGAGGAGACCTTTAGCGGCGTGGTGCGGGCGAGGCGGTCGGCGATCGCCTGCGCCTGCCAGACGTCGTCCACCTTGAGTTCAATGACCGAAACCCCATCGAGCTGAAACAAGGTTTTCGTCGCCTGGATATCCATGTAAATCACTCGCTCATCGACCGCTTGGATCCCCAAGAGGAAGATCCCACGAACGGTGAGTGCGAGGGGGACGACGTCTCGGAGCGCCGGCGGACGGAGGAGGACGCGGTCGCCCACGGTCACGCCGAGGTCCTTCGCGAGCGTCGCCCCGAGGACGATGTTGCCCGGCCGGATGTCGAGGTCCCCCTGGACCAATGCGCGACGAAGTGGAGCAATTTCATCAATTTGAAGGGCATCTACCCCGGTCACAGCGACCGCGTTCTCCTTCTCGCCGCGGGCAAGAATCCCAGCGCCAAACGCCTCGGGGACGACAGCGCGTACCCCCGGAGTCCTCCGCGCGATCTCGAGGTAGGGGCGGTAGGTGCGGATGAGCGGCTTCGTCGCCCGCCCAGGCTGAACGGCGATGTGCGGCACCATCCCGCCGTCGAGCGACGATAGAAAAAAGGGAGGAAGGTGCTCCTCCGGCTCGAGTGAAACGTGGGCGACGCTGCCGGTCACGTCGTCCACGAGACGCTTTCCAAGGCCATTCATAAGCGCGGCAATAAAGGTAAACACAACCACGCCTACTGCGACACCTAGCGTCAAAAGAAGCGTTTGAAGACGCGCTGAAACTAGATAGCGAAAAGCGACGCGAATCTCGAAGATCATGGCGTTCCTGCACGCCGGACGCGGGCGCCCTCTTTTGCGATCTTTGGGTCGAGAGCGACATAGTCCCCAGCGCGGAGACCAGAACGGACAATTACCGAGGCGGACGGCCATTCGTCGATCGTCACGGGCCTTCGCTCGATACTTTCACCATTTACTACAAGCACATAGGATGCATCTCCCGCCCCACCGACGCACTCGCGAGGAACGACGAGCGCCGCCGGAATCGTGGAAACTTCGATGTTGATATCGACGGAGGCGCCCGCGAGAAAAACCGTCGGCGGGACGTCGTAGGCGAGCCGAACGGTGGCAGCGCCGGTCTGCGGATCAATCGCTTGAGAAATGTAGGAAATCTTCGCGGCCTGCTTCTGACTGTCGGCGCCCAACGCAAGAACTTCGGCGCGCATCCCGGGCCGAATCACACGTACATAGCGCTCGTCGACTTCTGCCGAGACGCGCACCCCTTCCACGGAGGCGAGTTCAAACACGGCGGTCTGAGGGCCGACGACCTGGCCGATCTCCCCTTCCCGTCGGAGGAGCGTTCCGTCGAAGGGGGCGACGAGCACCAGGCGTGAGCGGCCGTCGTGGAGGGCGGCGCCGAGGCGCGCGACGTCGTCGCTGGCCCGTCTCACCGCGAGTTTTGCCTGCTCGAGTTCGACGGGCGGGATCGCTCCGCGAGCGACAAGCCCCTCGGTGCGCGTGAGCTCGCGCTTCGCCTGGTCTAGGTCGCCGAGACGCGAGGAGAGGGAGGCCTGCTGCTGAAGGACCGCCGACGTCGTACTTGTGTCGTCGAGGCGCGCGAGAACCTCCCCCGCCTTTACCGACTCCCCTTCCCGATGGACGAACTCGGTCAGGCGACCGGAAAACTGCGGCGAAATCACGACACGACGCGCCGGTTCCACGTGACCGGTGAGCGCGAGCACGCGCGCCACATCTTCGGTCTTAGCCGTCACCGTCGCGACAAGCGGAGGGCGCGTAAATCGACGATAGCCAAGGTAGGCGACGACCAGCGTCGCAACGACCGCAAGCGCGTACATCAGCGGGCGAACGGCCCGTACCAGCAAGGATTTTTTTGGATTTTCAACCGTCGGAGGGGATGGCATCGTTTACCTACCGGCAGAAGCCTTCGTATCCCTGGCTCAAAAATCAATGAGGCATTTTGAGACAAGAAGTTCGTCCTCGCCCGCTAGCGCGGAGCGAGGAACAAGTCTCTTGTCTTTCGCGACAGCACGCCCACCCTTCAAAGCTGCTGATCCTGCGTAACAAACGAAAAAAACGCGCGGCCTCCCCCGGGAGAAGGCGACCGCGCGTTAAGACTTGGATTCGGGATGAGAATCGCGCCGCCCCAGAGGGTCACCCCCAGGACGGCGCGAATGGCATCACTGACCGCGGCGCTGGAACGCGGGGACGTCCCAATCGGTGTCGAGGGAGGGGAAGCTCGTCGAACGGGCGACTTGGCTCACCGGCGCCGCCGCGGCGATGCGTGCTTCGGAGCCGTTGTTCGCGGAGGCAGCGACCGGACGAACCTGGGGGCGCTGCGGTTCGCGCATCGTCGCCGGCGGCATGTAGGAGCCGCGGGAGACCGGCGGCTGGCTCGGGTGGCGCCCCTGAAGCTGGGGCGACATCTGGTTGATCGACTGGGGCGCCTGGCTGGCCGCCCGCGCGCTCTCGGCGGCAGCGAACTGGGTCTCCATTTCGAAGCCGGTCGCGATGACGGTCACCTTGACGTTTTCGCCGAGGGTCTCGTCGATGCTCGCGCCGAAGATGATGTTCGCATCTTCGTGGGCCTGCTCCTGGATGAGGCTCGCAGCTTCCTGAATTTCCCGCATTTTGAGGTCGGACCCGCCGACGACGTTGATGAGGATGCCGGTCGCCCCATCGACGGAGATGTCGTCGAGGAGCGGCGAGGTGATCGCCATCTCAGCGGCGGCGCGGGCGCGGTTCTGCCCCTTGGCGAGGCCGGTCCCCATGAGGGCGCGCCCCATGTTGCTCATGACCGTCTTCACGTCGGCGAAGTCGACATTGACGATGCCGCTGAACGTGATGAGATCGCTGATTCCTTTGACGGCCTGGTAGAGGACTTCGTCGGCCTTGCGGAAGGCGTCGACGAAGGTGAGTTCCTCGTCGCCGAGCATCAAAAGCTTCTGGTTCGGGATCGTGATGAGCGTGTCGACGTGCTCGGAGAGCATCTGAAGCCCCTGCTCGGCGCGGCGGAGGCGCTGCTTTCCTTCAAACATGAAGGGGCGCGTCACGACGCCGACGGTCAATGCCCCTTCTTCCCGGGCGATCTGCGCGATGATCGGCGCAGCGCCGGTGCCGGTGCCGCCGCCCATGCCGGCGGTGACGAAGACCATGTCGGCGCCGGCGATGAGCTCCTTGATCTTCTGGACGTCTTCGAGAGCCGCCTTGCGACCACGCTCCGGATCGGCGCCAGCGCCGAGCCCCTTCGTGATGTTCTGGCCGATGTTCAGCTTCGTCGGCGCGGCGTGGCCGTTGAGCGCCTGGACGTCGGTGTTCACCGCGATGAACTCGACCCCTTCGAGGCCGAAGTTGATCATGGTGTTGACCGCATTTCCACCGGAGCCACCGACTCCGATGACCTTGATGCGGGCCTGGTATTCCTGCGAATCGTCCGCGAACTCGATCGAAAAAGACATCGTACGTTTCTCCCGGTGAAAGGCGGAATACTTCCCGCCTTTTCGGCCGCTGCTACGAGACAACGACCTTGCAAAAGCTTTTCTGATCCTTCGGCCTCTTCGAGAGTTTCGAAGAAGCCTCACAGAGCGAATGTGCGCCTGTGTCACCTACTCGCCCCGGTTTGGTTCGGAGCACGACGTTCGGTGAATCGGATGGGCGTTCAATAAGGGTTTACGCGAGAGACGGAAAACTTTTTGCTGCAGTTAGGTAGCAGCTTGTCCTACATTGTCGCAAAACCAAAGCGGAGGGCGGGGCGGAGTTCGGCGCTCTCACAAAAGAGAGAAACGCCCCCGCAGCAACGAGGCGGCGGAGGCGTTTCTCGATCCGGCGTCTCGCCAAATCTGTGCAAAATGCATATGATTAGAACGCGGCTTTGATCCAGTCCCAGATTTTGCTCGACTTGGGCCCTTCGTCGGCGGCCGGCGGCGCAACGGTGATCGGCTGACGGGTGTCGATCGGCTTGATCCGGGTCTGGCTCTGGGTGCGGGCACCGTCGCGGGCGGCAGCGTCGCGCATCGCCTGAGCGCCGAACTTCAAGAGGCCGACGCCGGTCGCGTAGTGGGGACCATTGACGAGCTGAGTAATGCCTTTGACGGCCGTCGGGAATCCGATGCGAACCGGCATTCCAAGGATCTCTTCGGCAAGTTCACTCGTCCCCTCAAGGAGGACCGAACCGCCAGTGAGGACGACGCCGGCCGACAATTGATCGAGCAGACCGGTGTCTTCGATACGCTTGCGGACCGCGGCGAAGATTTCCTCGACGCGCGGTTCGATGATGTCGGAAAGAACGCGGCGGGGGGCGCGACGCGGCGGGTGACCACCGACGCCGGGGACTTCGATTTCTTCGTCGTCGCCCACCATCCGCCCGAGGGCGCAGCCGGCGAGGCGCTTGAGGCGGTCGGCCTCGGCCATCGGCGTGCGCAGACCGGCGGCGATATCGCTCGTGATGTTGTTGCCGCCGACCGGGAGGACGCTCGCGTGGGCGATGCCTCCATCCACGTAGAGGAGGATGTCGGTGGTGCCGCCGCCGATGTCGACGACCGCCACGCCGATCTCTTTTTCGTCCTCGCAGAGGACCGCTTCCGCGGAGGCGACCGGCTCCAGGACGACGTCGGCGACGGTGAGGCCGCAGCGTTCCGCGCAGCGGATCACGTTCTGGACGGCGTTCGTGGCGGCGGTGATGAGGTTCACCTTCGCGCCAAGGCGGACGCCGCTCATGCCGATCGGGTCGCGGATGCCGTCCTGGGCGTCAACGATGTACTCGCGCGGAAGTACATGAAGAATTTGACGATCTGCGTCGACGGGGATCGCTCGTGCCCCTTCGAGGGCGCGCTCGACGTCGGCGCGGGTCACTTCGCCACCGGCGATCGCGGCGACGCCGTCACTGCTCTGGGAGCGAATATGCTGCCCGGCAACGCCCGCGTAGACGGTGCGGATCTCGACGCCGGCCATCGTCTGGGCCGCTTCGACGGCGTCCTTGATGGCGCGGGTCGTCCAATCGATGTTGGAGACGATCCCCTTCTTCAGCCCCTTGCAGGGGACACTGCCGACCCCGAGGATCGTGATTCCGTCTTCGTTGATCTCTCCGACAACGGCGGCGACCTTCGTCGTGCCGACGTCAAGACCTACGACGATCTCGCCTTCCATGGAATCGTGGCTCATCGAGGTCGGTGGTCGCATACCGCGGCGAATCGGGCCAAATTCTTGGGGAGAACTTTCTCACATCCCCCGCCAAGCCTTCGCAATTCAAGGCATTTTTTGCGGAGCGACGTCGGCGGTACCGAAGTACACGGAAGGCGCTCGCTTGTCTGCACCATACATCTTGTCAAAGAATTCCTGGGCCACTGGCGGATCCCCGTCCGTCAAGGGGGCGACATGCCAACGCGGCGTGCGATGCATGCGCAGCGGCGTGTAGGTGAAGCCTTCAACGGTGGTCACGCCGTCTCGGCGGACGAGGGTGACGTGAACGAGCGGCGCGATCCAGGTGGGCGGACCATGGAGTTTCGCGCTCGCCTTTGCGGGCAGCATGCGCTCGCGACCGTCGGTGTCGGGGACGTCCTGCCGGTTCACCTGGTGGGAGACGAAGTTTCCGAGGCTTGCGACGACAAGCGCCTCGTGGCCATCGACGGCGGAACGCAGGGGAAAGGCCGGCTGCGGCACATGGGGATGGCTGCCGAGGACAAGGCTCGCGCCGCCATCGACGAACTCCTGGGCGAGGCGCTTTTGGGTCTTCGAGGGGGCGATCTCGTATTCCAGTCCCCAGTGGGGGAGGACGACGACGAGATCGCTCGAAGCTCGAAGCTCCTCAAGAACAGACCGCAATTCGACGCGGTCGCTGTCACAATTCAATACCTGATGGGACGGATCGGGCACACCGTTGGTCGCCCCTTCCTTCGAGTCCGACGCAAACGTGCACGCAACGAAGCCGACGCGAATCGGCGGCTCTGTCGAACCGCGCACCGGGATCGCGGCGACAGTCCCCCAGGCGAAAGACCCTTGATTCTTCTGCTTTATCTTCGGCGCGGCCCGGGTCCCCGTGTGAAGGACGCCGGCCGCATCGAGGGCGTCTAGGGTCGCTGCGGCGCCGCTCCCGCGCGCGTCGAGGGCGTGATTGTTCGCCGTCGATACGAGCCCGATCCCCAATTGTTTGAGCGCCGGAGCGAGGCCAGGATCGTAGTTAAAAAGTGGGTAGGACGAGACCGGTTTGTCGCCGTCGATCGCCCCTTCCAGGTTCGCGATGGCAAAGTCGTCCTTGGCGAAGAGCTCGGCCATCGTCGGCCAAAGAGAGGCATAGTCGGCGATCGGCGGCGCGCACGGGCGAGTGGCCTTCTTGCAAGGGCTGGCTGGTAGTCCAAGAGCCTGATCTTGCAGCCGATCGTGGAGGAGCACATCCCCAACCGCCGCCAGCACCACCCGGGCAGGACGCGCAGGTGGAACCACCACCGGTCGCTGCTCCGCCAATGTCACCGCCGCCTTCGTAGGCTGCGTCGTCCGCAACGGGGCAGGTTCCGGGCCGCCGGACGCACAAGCAGCGCCGCAGACCACGAACGGGAGAGCGAGGAACACGGAAGCGCGACGCACGGATAGGTGCATCGCACACCGATTCCGACGAGGCGAACTTTCGGCCGCCTCAACGCATGCGGACGACGACGCGCTCGGGCCGGGCGTCGTTGTCGAGCATCACGACGTCGGGCTTTTTCCCACGCCGATCGAGCTCGCCAGCGATGGCGAACGCCTCGTCGAGCTTCTTCCGCCAAGGTGCGTGGCCGAGGGCCAGCGTGATCGCCTGCTTGCCGACAATGAGCGTCACGCCGTCGTCCGGTTCGACGTGAATTTCCTCGAGGGTCCAGCGCTGGGCGAGCGGGTGATGCTCGTACTCGGCGGCGGCATCGAGGGCCCGTGCGACGCGCGCCTCGGCCCCTTTGCGGTCGGCGGTGAGCGTCTGCGCGTCGAGGCCGGTGACGACCGGGAGATCGATCTTGTCAGTTTCATCGACGACCTTGAAGAGCTCACCCTCGCGGGTAGCGAGAAAGCTCTCCCCGCAGGCGACGAGGGCGGCGGCCTTCCGTTCGGTGATCCGAATGTCCAATGTTCCCGGGAGAGTACGCGCCAGCTCCGCCTTCGAGATCCACGGATCGGCTTCAAGCTTGTGGCGCCCGGCGGCGAGGTCGACAGAGAAGAGATTCTTCCCCGTTTCGGTACCAATCAAATGCAGAAGACTCGCCTCGTCGTGGACGACGGCGCCGGTGACGTGCACTTCGTGGAGCGCAAAACGGGGGCTCGTCGTGACGTAACGGTGGCCCACGACGGCGAGGCCGCCCGCCACGCCAACGGCGAGCGCCACGCCAAAGGCACTCCGAAGCACCGACACGCCGGTTGCGAGGCGCTCGGAAGCGCGGAGGCGCGCAAAAAAACCGGGCCCAGACGAGGGCGCCGCTGGGGGCGAAGGCCGACTCGACGAAGGGGGAACGTCCTTGGCAAGTTTCCGATTTCCTGCCGGTTTCTTCCCGGGGGCCGCCGGAGGGACCTCGTCGCCGGCCGGCGCGGACGCCGTCGCCGCAGCAACCCGAACACGCCGGTTTTCGGAAGCTTTCGCCTCCGAACGCGGAGCCGCCTGCAATGCCGCCTCGACGGCCGCATCGTCGACGGGGCGCACCCGGCGATTGCTCGCACGGGGCGCGTCGTCCGGGTTCCGCTTCATGCGGGATTCGCCTCGTTGCGCGCCGCAAGACGCGTGCAGAGTTCACGGGCTTGGGCGTTGATGTCGCCGGCGCCAAGGGCGATCACGAGGTCGCCGGGGCGGACGATCGCTTCCAGGCGATCGGCAACCGTGCGTTTATCGGCTACAAATTCCACCGCATGGTGGCCGTGGGCGCGGATCGCCTCCGTAAGCGACGCGCCGGTCGCACCGACGATCGGCTGCTCGCCGGCCGGGTAGACTTCCGTCACGAAAAGATGGTCTGCATGATTGAAGGCGCGCGTGAATTCGCCAAAGAGCGCCTGCGTACGCGTGTACCGGTGGGGCTGAAACGCGACGACCACACGGCGATCGGGGAAGCCGCGCTGGGCAGCGTCGAGGGTCGCCTCGACTTCGGCGGGGTGGTGGCCGTAGTCGTCGACGACGAGAACGTCGCCACGGACGCCATCGCGTTCGAGCGGAATTTTCCCGAGGATCGTGAAGCGCCGCTGGACGCCGTGGAAGCTCGCGATCGCTTCCTTGGTCACGTCCAAGGGGACCTCGAGCTCGTCGGCGACGGCGATAACCGCCAGCGCGTTGAGGA
>JAAFHJ010000175.1 GCA_013298325.1 Myxococcales bacterium
GCAGCGGCCTATCCGGCGGTCCCGCTCGAAACCTTGTATACTGCAGCTACGTGGGGGGGCGCCCGTGCCCTCGGCTTCGCCGACCGCTCTCATTTTGCGGTCGGCGCGCGGCCACGTCCGTTTGCGGTCCCCCTCCCGCCGACGACCGATCCCCTCCGAACGCTCCTCGCCCACCGCCATTTGCCGCGCACGCCGCTCGGATTTTCATGACCTCCCCGACCCCTATGGACGCCCCCGCCGCGACCGGAATCGCCGGAAAGCTTAAGGCTTACGGTGATTTGGTTGCATTCTCCCACACGATTTTCGCCATGCCCTTCGCCGGGAGCGCCGTCATCATGGCGCTCCGCGAGAAGCACGTGCCGCTCACTGTCGCCCGTGGCGTTGCGATGGTGGTTTGCATGGTCGCCGCGCGGACGGCGGCGATGGCCTTCAATCGTTGGGCCGACCGCGACATCGATGCCGACAACCCGCGAACGAAGCTCCGCCCCATCCAGGCGGGGCGCGTAAAACCGAACGAAGCATTTGCGCTCGTCGTGCTCTCCTCGGCCATTTTTCTCGGAGCGGCGTCGACGCTCGGCTTCTGGCCGGCGGTGCTTTCGGTGCCGGTGCTCGGAGTACTCCTTGGATATTCCTACGCAAAACGCTTTACACCCTGGGCGCATGCTTGGCTCGGTGTAGCGCTTGCACTCGCACCTGGCGGTGCGTGGCTCGGCATGGGGGCCGAACCAAACGCCGGGATTATTACATTGATGGTCGGCGTCGTCACATGGCTCTTCGGCTTTGACGTCCTCTATTCGCTTCAGGATGAAGCCTTTGATCGTGCGCGCGGACTGCGCTCGGTGCCCGCACGCTTTGGGACGAAGGGGGCGCTCTGGCTCTCGGGGATCGCCCACATGATCACGGCGGCCTGCTTCCTCGGGACAGGACTTCTCCTCCATCGCGGACCGGCCTTTTTCGTCGGCGCGATCGGCGCAACCGGCTGCCTCGCCTACGAACATTGGCTCGTCGGACCGGGCCGTCTCGACAAGATCGACAAGGCCTTTTTCGATATGAATGCCTATGTCGGCGTCGCGTTCTTTAGCTGCACCCTCGCCGACCACTTCCTCACGAAAGCGGTTTGATTCGCGTCTAGCGGAGGTCAGGAAATCGCACGTCGCCCGGCACCCCGAGGCCGACAGGGCCGAAGCCGGTGCCGCGGAGCGGGTTGTGCCAGAGGACCTTCCCCTCGAGACTTACACAGAATACCTCCCCGGAACCGCCAAAGATCAAACGGTCGGCGATGAGGAGTACGTTGTCCGGTGCGATACTCGCCGGGTTCTTGACTCGCTGGTGAACAATGCCCGTCCGTGCATTTACAAACAGGATATGGTCGGCGTTCGCGTAGATCACAGATCCGTGGTGAAGTAGGAAACGCCCGGAAAACGCCCCATCGTCGCGACTCCAGAGCACCGCCCCGGTTTCCGGGGAGAGGGCGTGAAGGTTCCGGTGGACGGTGACAATGATCGGATGGGCTTCCGCGTCGCGGTACGGCGATCGGGAGGGCGGGGCGTTCTCGTTCTCCAAGGCCATCCGGCCGGTCTACCAGGTCTGTTGTCCCCTTCAGCCCCGTAGTACCGTCCCCAGCAATGCTCGTCTGTTCGCCGAAATGGCTCGCTTCTTCGATCGCGGTTTTGCTTGCAGGATACATGGTTGTAGCCTGCAAGGAGAAGAAGGACGAGAAGCCCGACGCCGCCCCGAAAGAGACCAACCCGACGGTGCTCGCTTTGCTCGGCGTCGACAGCGGCGTGAAGCAGGAGCGCGACGCAGGTTCTGAAAAAGACGCAGGAATTGGAGCTGCGGCCGTCGTGGCAACGGTCGCCGAGACCGACGCGAAGTGCCCCCTCGTCTACGGTCCTGTCGAAGTTGCCGTCCGTGGCCCAGGCGCCCTCGTGGTTCACGGCGTCGATCGCACCGACGTCCTCGTCCACGAGGCGGGCGAGCCGCGGATGGTGCCGATTCTCCACGGACCAAAAGCAAAAGCCGAGGCGCCTCGTGCGTTTGTCAGTGTGAGCTACCCCCCGTGCGCGGCGGCAGGCGAAGACGTCTATTGCGCGGCGCCTGGCGGAAATCTCCAGCGACGCACAACGGGGCAGCCCGGAGTTTTCCTGGTTTCCGACGAACACCTGAAGGGGACACGCTTTTCCGCGGCGCCGCTCGGGGCGGGATCGGTCGTTGCGTGGCTCGAACAGCATCGCTCCGCCGAGGGGGCCAACGTCCAGCAAGCGTGGGTCCGCTACGGGGACGGGCCGCTGATGCGGCTTTCGGAAGACGGCGCCGGTGCGACGTCGGTTTCGCTGATTTCTGTGTCGGGCGGCGGCGATGCGAAGGGGAAAGAGAGCAAGAAAGTCCTTGCGGTATACATTGATTCGCGAACGTCGATGACGCCGGTCCACGGACGCTGGCTCTCGGACGACCGCGGTCGGCTCGTCCTCGGGAAGGACGAAGTCGTCTTTGTTGGGAGTCCACCGGAACGAAATACAGCCATTGTCGCTGCGGCACTGCCCGGCGCGAAACCGGGGGAGCTTCGTGGCTTTGGGCTCCTCCCGATTTCGAAAGATGTGAGCAATTTTGGGCTCGGGGTTGTCCCCGTCCTCGATCCGCCAAAGGTCGATTCGGTCCCCATTTGGTCCGACTATCCCAACGGGCTAGATCCCGCACCAATCGCGGTAGCCACCGCGACCGATGCAAAAGCCGAAAATGTGTATCTTGCACGTGTTCGCCCGGAGACCGCGGCGTCTGATTCTCCCCGCGTTCTCGAACTCGCTTCCCTCGATCGAACGGGCGCCGTCACGTCGCTCGGCCTCCTCGACCGCGGCCACCCGATCGACGACCTCGCCATCGCCACCGAACAGGTGAAGGACACGACGTTTGTAAGCGTGCTCTACGGGGACGCCACCCACGGTTTTTTCCAGCGAAGGGCGTGCAAGAACCGCCCGGCCGCCAAGTAAATTCCGAGGAAACCGCGACCGCAGATGGTGCAGGCGCTCGCCGGCCGTGGTAGCCGAAGTGCCATGAGCGAGGACCTTTCCGCCACGCGCGCCTACTACGACGATTTCGCCCAGGGCTACGAAGACCGCCGCCGGCCGAACGACCCCCACGGCTACCACGCGCTCCTCGACGACCTCGAAATCGAGCTCGTGGAGCGCTACGGCCGCGGCAAGCGCGTCCTCGAAGCGGGCTGTGGAACGGGCCTGATTCTTGAAAAAATCCGGGGCTTTGCCTCGGAGGCAAAGGGGATTGACCTGTCGCCGGGCATGCTCGCGAAGGCCCGCGCACGTGGCCTCGACGTCGTCGAAGGGAGCGTCACCAACCTCCCCTACGCAGACGCCTCCTTCGATGTCACAGTGAGCTTCAAGGTGCTCGCCCACGTCCCGGACATTGGCAAAGCGCTCGCCGAAATGGTGCGTGTCACTGTACCGGGTGGGGTGGTCTTGGCGGAGTTTTACAATCCGCTTTCCCTTCGTGCGCTTGCCAAGAAATACGGTCCCGCCGGTAAAATCTCAGCATCCCAGACGGAAGCCGCGGTCTACACGCGCTTTGATGCCCCCTGGGAATTGCCAAAGATTCTTCCGCCGAATGTGAAGATTGAAGGGGCGCGCGGTGTGCGTATTGTTACACCGGCGGCGCAGGCGATGGGAATCCCGCTCGTCGGCACCTTCTTGAAGAAGGCCGAGCGACGCCTCGCAGACACCAAGGCCTCGATTTTCGGCGGTTTTTACGTGGCGATCTTGCGCAAGGGCTGAGGCCGCGCATCGGCCCTCGGAAAATCGGCGCGTGGAGGCGGCGGGAATGCCGCGGCCGGAAGAAAGAAGGCTAGAGTGCGCCGCTGCATGCGTACCTTCCTCCGCGCGTCGAAATACGTCGTTCTTTTTGGGGCTTTTGGCATTTCGAGCTGGCTCGCGCTGAGGATGCGCGGCGACGGGCTCTGGAACGGCCTCCAGACGGCGAATGCTGCGAACACCAAGGCGGCCGAGCCCTACGACCTCAAGCAGGTCAAGGTCGCCCACGAGGTCCTCAAGACGATCAAGGACCGCTACGTCGATCCGAAGCGCGTCCGGCCGCGGGAAATGCTGCTTTCCGCCCTCGACTTCGTCCAGCGCGACGTCGCTCAGGTGATCGTCACCCACGACGAGAACGCGCCGACGGTCAAGGTCCGCGTCGATACGCAAGAGCGCGAATTCCGTGTTGATAACGTCCTCGGCCCCTGGGACGTCGAGGCACGGCTTCGCGAGATCTTCTCCTTCGTCCAGGACGGGCTCCGCGGGACCGAGGTCGATCTTCGGGAGGTCGAATACGCCGCCTGCAACGGCATGCTTCATACGCTCGATCCCCACAGCGTGCTCCTTTCGCCGGACGCGTACAAAGAGATGAGCACGTCGACGAGCGGCCAATTTGGCGGGCTCGGCATCGTGATTTCGATCCGTGACGGGCAGCTCACCGTGATGAACCCGATGCCGGGCACACCGGCGGGGCGCGCCGGCATCAAGAAGTACGATCGCATTACGATGATCGACAATGAGTCGACGCTCAATATGGGCTTGAGCGAGGCGGTCAATCATCTTCGTGGCGTGCCGGGGACCAAAGTCAAAATCATGATCCATCGCGACGGCGATGGCGGTTGGCCGGGATCCAAGCCGTTTGAGCTCGTCCGTGAGGTCATCAAGGTTCAGTCGGTCGAGCATAAGCTCCTCGATGGAAACGTCGGTTATGTCCGTTTGAAGCAGTTCACGGCGACGACGACTTCCGACATGGAAGCGGCCCTCGCCGACATGAAGCGTGGCGGCGAGCTCAAAGGGCTCGTGCTCGACCTTCGCGGAAATCCCGGCGGTCTGCTCGACCAGGCGGCCAAAGTCGTCGACAAATTCGTCGAAAAGGGACCGATTGTCGCGACGGTAGGAAATCCGAGTGAAGGGCGCGAAGAGAAGACGGCGAAGGTCGAAGGGACGGAGCCGAACTATCCGATTGTGTTGCTCGTTTCGGGGAACTCGGCTTCCGCAAGTGAGATCGTCGCCGGCGCGCTCAAGAATCACGACCGCGCGGTCATCGTCGGCGAGACGACCTTCGGCAAGGGGAGCGTCCAGCTCATCTTCTCGGAATTCCCCGATAAAGCGGCGCTCAAGCTCACCATCGCCCAGTATTTGACCGAGCCCGGCGACATCTCCATTCAAGGGACCGGCGTCACCCCGGACATCGAGCTCGATCCGATGACCGCCGACACCCAGGAGATGGACCTGACCGTCGACACTGGCGGCATCCGCGAGCGCGACCTGTCGCGAAGCCTGCAGAATGCACGTATTCGCGAGGGGCAGAAGCCGCTGGAACTGGTGCGCTACAGCCTGACCTCGAAGGAGCGCCAGGACCTGCGTGAGCGCGGAGGGGACCCCGATGACGGCGTAGCCCTTGATTTTCCGATTCGCTTCGCGCGCGACCTCGCCTCCAAGATTCCGATGGGGACGCGATCCGACCAGCTCCGCGCCGCAAAGCCGATCGTCGAAAAGGTGCGCGCGGAGGAAGTCGCGAAGGTCGGCGCCGAGCTCGGGAAGCTTGGCATCGATTGGGCCGACGCACCGGCCGACGCCGCGGCGACGCCGGTCCCCGTCGAGGTGAAGCTCGAAACGGACGCGGCAAACAACGAAGTCGCCGCGGGCGAGCCGCTTGTTCTCAAAGCGACCATCACCAACAAGGGGGCGGTTCCGCTCTTCCGCGTGAGTGGCGTCACGAAGAGCGACAATGCCTATTTCGAGAACAAAGAACTCGTCATTGGCAAGCTTGAACCGGGCAAGAGCAAAACCGTTTCTATTCCGCTCGGTTACTGCGAAACGCAAGGGTACAAAGCGGGGTCCTCCCAGCCGCTCCCGAAGGACGCGCCCCGCGTCTGCCATCTCCCGAAGGACATGGTCTCCCGCGCCGACTGGCTCTCCGTCGCCTTCGACGAGGCGAAGGGGCGCATCAAGGGGGATTCCCGGGTTCAGGTCACTGTAAAGGGTCAGGATCGCCCGCAATTCGCCTACACCTATCAGCTCGCCGAAGAGAAGAAGGGGAACGGCGACGGGAAGCCGCAACCGGGGGAAACCTTCGCGATGTACCTCGTCGTGAAGAACGTCGGCAAAGGGAAGGCGACGGGCGGTCAGGCGAGCGTTCGCAATCTCTCCGGCGATGGGCTCCTCCTCCACGAAGGCCGCTTTGATGTCGCGCTGAATCCTGGCGAATCGAAGAAGCTGAAATTTACGTTTGATATTAACAAGCCGCCGGCCGGCGACGACGAGGTGAAGCTCGAATTGACGCTCGCCGATCGCGACCTCCGCGAGACCGTCGTCGAAAAGGTCCGGATGCCGATTTCGGCACCGATCGCCGTCGCAAATGGGGGCGGCTCCAAGAAGGCGGGCGGGGCAGGCGCGACGCTTCTCGAGGCCCCGGAGGCGGGGGCGCGCAGTTTCGCACGCCTCCCTGGCGGCACGGCAGCGACGGTCCTCGGGACTGCCGGCGAGTTCACGAAGCTCGCGCTCGGCGACGGCCGCTTCGCCTTCGCGAAGTCTGCCGAGCTTGAGGCCGGGGGTGCACCAACCCCGACGGTCGCCTTTGACGATGTCTTCGGTCACAGCCCGCCGTCGATCGAGATCGCCGCACCGCCGCTCGCCGTCCGCGATACCCACTTCCTTCTAAAGGGGAGCGCCGACGATACTGCGCGGATCCTCGACGGCTACATCTTCGTCGGCTCAAAGAAGGTTTTCTACCAATCGAACCGGAATGGGGCCAATCCGAAGAAGATGGACTTCTCGGCCGACCTCCCCCTGCGACCGGGAATCAATGTGATTACGGTCATCGCACGGGAAACGCCGGATACCATTGGGCGAAAGGTCTTTATCGTTCGTCGTGATGCGCCCGACGGGACGCCCATGGTGACGCCGAAGAATGAAGAAGATCTCGGCGAAACTGGCGGCGACGACGACTGAGAACCCCTTTTCTTTCGCCCAAGAATCTCCATGAGACTTCACGTCAACATCGATCACGTCGCCACGCTCCGAAACGCGCGCGGAACGACCTACCCAGACCCGGTCCTCGCCGCGGAAGCCTGCCTCCGCGCTGGCGCCCACGGCATCACCGCCCACCTCCGTGAGGATCGCCGCCACATCCGCGATGCCGATGTGTTCGCGCTCCGCGGGCTTCTTCGCCGCACCGGCCACCTCTTCAATTTGGAGATGGCGGCGACGGAAGAAATGCGCGGAATTGCTCTGGAAGTACGGCCCGAGTGCGTGACGCTTGTGCCCGAGCGACGGGAAGAGCGCACGACCGAGGGGGGCCTCGACGCACGCGGGCAGGCGGCGATGCTCGGCCCGTACGTTAAATCCCTGCAAGATGCAGGTATCAAGGTCAGTCTTTTCGTCGCCGCCGTTCCGGATCAGTTGCAGATCTCGAAGACGTTGGGCTGCGAACAGGTCGAGCTTCATACGGGCGAATACGCCCACGCGTTCGGTACGCCGGCGGCAGCGACCGAGCTTTCCCGTCTTGCGGAAGGGGCCCGGTTCGCCCACGAAATCGGGCTCGAAGTTGCGGCTGGGCACGGCCTTACGCTTGCGAACGTGCCGGATCTCGTGAAGATTTCGGAGATTGTGGAACTGAACATCGGCCATGCGATGATCGGCGATGCCATCTTTCTCGGCATCGACGGGGCGACGAAGGCGATGCTTGCTGCGCTTGGCGTTGCGGCGTGATCGTCGGCGTCGGCATCGATGTTTGCTCGATTGAGCGCGTCGAAGGAATTTTGAGCCGCACGGGCGAGCGATTCCTCGCCCGGATCCTCTCGCCACGGGAGCGCGAGTCGATCGCCGGACGCAAGGACCTGGCTACCGCCGTCGCTGCCCGCTTCGCCGCGAAGGAGGCCTACTCGAAGTGCCTCGATGGCGCGCGGGGCGTACCGTGGCATTCCGTTGAAATTCTCAATGCGCCGAGCGGTCGTCCGGAGCTTCTCCTTCACGGGGAAGCGCTCGATCGCGTTCACGCATTTGGCGGAAATTATTGGCATATCTCGATGAGTCACGACGCAAAAATTGCGATCGCCACCGTCATCGTCGAGTTGCGCCCTGCGAAAGAACCGTGAATCGCGTGCCGCTCCGCCACGAACTTCTGCTTTTGACCGCCTCCGAAGTCCGCGCGTTTGACGAGGCACGGATCGCCGCGGGGACGCCGTCGTTGCTGCTCATGGAGAACGCCGGTCGGGCGGCCGCCGACGCCCTTTTGGCCGACCTTGCGACACGCTACGGTTGCAATATACGTAAAAAAATCATTGTGTTGGCCGGGGCCGGGAACAACGGCGGGGATGGCTACGTCGTCGCCCGGCGCCTCCGGACGCTTGGCTGGGATGCGACGGTGTTTGCGCTCGCGCCGCCGGCGACCCCGGAGGCAGCGACGATGAAGCAGGCACTTGTCGCGATTGCGCCGGAAGCCTTGGTGGTGCGCGACCCGCCCGATTTCGAGGACGCCGTCGTCGTCGATGCGCTCTTCGGCGTCGGCCTCACGCGCCCCCTCGTCGATCACGCCGCGGCCCTCGTGTCAGCGGCAAATTCGGCGCGCCAACGAGGGGCGGCTCGCGTCTACTCTCTCGATATTCCTTCTGGAATCGATGCAGATACCGGCGAAGTCCGCGGCGTCGCCATCGTGGCCGACGTCACCATCGCTTTCGCATTCGCCAAGCGCGGAGCCTACACGCCGCGTGGGGCCGCGCATGCTGGGCGCCGGCTGCTCGTCGATATCGGTGTACCCTGCAGTCTTCTCGAACTGGCGGTTGCGGCTACGG
>JAAFHJ010000177.1 GCA_013298325.1 Myxococcales bacterium
GAGGAGGCAGCGACGATCTGCGCCAAAGCGACCGACTACTGCAACGGACCGACGAGCGACTTCGACGCCTGCAACGAAAACCTTTCAAAAGTACCTGCCTGCCTTCCGAAGGCGCGCGCGTTTGTCGACTGCCTCGTCTCAAAGGGGGCGACGTGTGACTCGCGGGGAATCGACGAAGACCTTCCCGCCTGCGCGGCGGCCGAGAGCGCTTTTAAAGACTGCGCCCGTCAGACGTCGTCCTCCGCTAGCCCCGACGCTGGCTAGCCGCTTAGCGTCCGTGGCAGTTTGCGGCGCGGAAGGCGCCGGGCGTTTCTCCCGTACGCTTTTGGAAGAATTTTCCAAAGTTCGTCGGTTCAGAAAATCCAAGCTTTTCGGCGATTTCGGCGATGCTCAGCGAGCTGTACGCAAGAAGCCTTCGCGCCTCAAGCACGACGCGGGCATCGATTTGGGCCTTCGCGGAGCGCCCAAACGCGTCGCGCGAAATGCGGTCCAGCGTCCGGACCGACACACGAGCATGGGTCGCGTAATCTTGGACGGCGCGCGTGTTTCGAAAGGATCGCTCGATGGCCGCTCGAAAGGACCGCGCCGGCGCCTCCTGCGCAGGAACGTGGCCGCCCTTTTCATGGCGTTGGGCAAGGTCGGTAAGAAACGCCGCGAGCAGGTGACGGGCGAGGGGGCGCGTACCCCGATCGGGCAGCGACGAACCAGCTGAAACGTTTGGTGTTTCTTCGAGGGTCTCCTGCAGAAATCGGAACCAGCGTGCGACCGCGCGGCGATGGGGCCCCGTGAGGAAAACTCGCGTCGGCCAGGACGCTTCGTCAAAGGGCAAACGCGCTTCGTCGTCGACGAACGGAGCACGAGCGCGTGCAAGCAGCAGCGTCGGTTCAAAGATGAGGAATAGCCCTTCGGCGGGCGGGTCGTTGGGGTGCCATCGCATCACCTGCCGCGGTCGCACGAAGAAGAGCGCGCCGCGCCGTAGCGTGTGGCGCTCGAAGTCGACTTCGTGCGGTTGGGAGCCGCCGGTTCCCAAAAGAAACCCGTAGAAATCGATGCGCTCCAGGGGGCGCAGGCGCGGACGAAGCTCGCGAAGGGGCAGCACTTCCAAGGGGACGTCGCGCCCCTGCGGGGCCCAGGGGGTGGTGCGGATCATCGACCCATCGCTGGCGTCGGGGCCGTCACTCCGTGGGGCTTCCTGTCGTGTTTTGACCATCACTTCGCCGAAAGCTACCTCGCACGCGGCGGGCGGTGGGACGAAAGTGGGGCCGGTGAACCTCAAGAAACAGCTCGCCATGAGCATTCTCCCCCTCGCACTCGGGTGCGGAGGGGCCTCCTCCACCCCAACGCCTCAAAGCGCCTCATCCAAGGATTTGACCATGACCGCACCTTCCCAAAAAGCCCAAGTCGTCGCGCTCCTCCGAAGCATCGAAACCGGCGACGCCGACGCGGTCGCGAGCATCGACGCGAACCACTACCGGCAGCACAATCTTGCAGCGGCCGATGGACTTGCCGGTTTTGGAGCGCTCCTCGCAGCCTTGCCGCCCGGTTCCGCGCGGGTTCGCCCGGTTCGCGTCTTTCAGGATGGGCCGTTTGTTGTAACCCACACCGAATACAACTTCTTCGGGCCGAAGATCGGCTTCGACATCTTCCGGTTTGCCGACGGGAAAATCGTCGAACACTGGGACAATCTTCAGGAGACGCCCGCAAGGGCAAACCCGAGCGGGCACTCCATGATTGATGGACCGACGGAGCCGACGGATCTTGATCGAACCGAGGCGAATAAATCGCTCGTGAATTCGTTTGTAAATCAGATTCTCGTCGAGGGGAAACTGGACAAACTACCGACATTCATCGGCGCGGAGAACTCCGAATACGTGCAACACAATCCGGCGATCGGCGACGGACTTTCCGGTCTAGGCGCGGCGCTTCGCGAAATGGCAAGCCGAGGAATTACGATGAAATACAGCAAGGTTCATCGGGTACTCGGCGAGGGGAACTTCGTCCTCACCGTGAGCGAGGGGACGTTCGCCAATCAGCCCACTGCCTTCTATGATCTCTTCCGCGTTGCCGGCGGAAAGATCGTCGAGCATTGGGATACAATCGAAACAATTCCGCCGCGCACCGCGTGGAAGAACGAAAACGGAAAGTTCTAGTCCCTTCGCGACGGAGCGCGATTTTCGGGACTAGTTCCAGCCGGCTTCGCCTTCTTCGTCGACGGCACGCAGGACTGGAGCGCCGGCGCCAAGATCGGCTAGAATTCCGCGAACTTCCGTCGCTACTTCGAACTCGGGCTCCGTCGTGAGGAAGGCCTCGAGGTACTTGCGCGCCTCGCCGAGATTCTGGTCGGCGAGGTGGGCAAGGCCGATGGCGTGGAGGGCGTCGCCGTCGGCGCGGCGGTTCGGCCCGGACACGAGTCCGAGGTCGTTCGCAAGCGCGAGGGCGGCCATCCCTTCCTTCACGGCGGCGCGCGGTTCCCCAAGGCTTCGAAGGACATGCGAGAGCGCCACGCGCGCTCCGACGTGCTTCGGGGCGAGGGCGATGCAGGCTCGGTAGGCGTCCCGGGCCGGCGTGAGCTCGCCGACTTCGAACATCGCAACGCCGGTAAAGTAGAAGGCGTACGGGTTCTTCGTATCGGCGCGGAGGATCTCGCGAAGCATCGTTAATGCTTCATGAAAACGCTCCTCGTGGAGGAGTTCGGTCGCCTCTTCCACCGCCTCCCAATGGGCGGCATCTGCGCGTTCTTCCTCGGTCGGCTTCTGCATGGCGGCCCCCTTATCAGAGGGTCGCGGCGTGCGCCTCGTCGAGAAGCGAGAAAATCCGGTCGAACCACGCTCCGTGCTCGCTGCGCATCAAGCAGCTTCGGAGGACGGTTACCGAGCCTTGCGCGTCGTCGTCGATCTCGGGGAACCAGGCGACGGGGAGCGTCGCGAGCGCAAGATGCAGATCGCGTGCACGTGCCTCGTGGAAAAGAGAGCGACTCCGGGTAGATACGGCGCTTGCGCGGAGCGCGCTGCCACCACATGCCCAGACGACGATGTCGAGATCGGGGGCGAAGGGGACGATCCATCGCCCTTCGCCGCGGAGGCGATCGGCAAACCGCCGTGCGTTTGCGTGGGCGGCGGTCAGTTCGCCGGCGAAGGCCCCGCCGCGTACAAGCGGCAAGAGTCGTTGGGTCGCCCAGAGGGCTGCAGCGCTCGCACCGGGCCGCGAGCATTCGAGAGAAATTTCGCCGAGATGGAGCTCGTTTGACGTGAAGTAGGTGTACGGCGAATCGTGGACGTAAAAGCGCCCCACCGACGGGTCTCGAAAGAGGACGGCGCCGCACCCGTAGGGCTGCAGGCCGTGCTTGTGCGGGTCGATCACGATCGACGCCACCCCGTCGGACGCGAGGCCCTCAAAGCCGGCCCGCGCTGCCGCTCCGAGCCCTTCGGCGAGGCCAAAATAACCGCCGTACGCGGCGTCGACGTGGACGCGGGCGCCTGCCGCCGCGGCCCGCCCAAGGATTTCCGGCAGCGGATCGACGGAGCCGGTTGCGGTGGTGCCTAGCGTCGCGACGACGGTCCCGACGTCCCCCGCCTTCAAACGTACTTCAAGAGCGTCCAGATCCATGCGACCGCGCGCGTCGACGGGGACGGTTTCAAAGGAAATTCCGAGGACGCCACAAAGGCGACTGTGTGTGTAGTGCGCCTGACTTGAAGCAAGGATCGTCTTCCCGGGATGGAGTTTGTTGGCTACAAACAAAGCTTCAAGATTTCCGAGTGTTCCACCGCTCGTCAGGTGGCCCAGGTGCCCCTCCCAGCCGAACATGGCGGCGAGCCCTGCGACCGCCTCCTTCTCGAGCGCCGAGGTCGCCCGTCCGCCGTCGAGGGCGTGGTTGTTGGGATTGATCTGCTGGGCAAGCGCATAGGCCACGCGCGCGATCGGGTGGGGCGGCTTGATCATCTGCCCCACGTACTGAGGGTGCGGGTAGGGGAAGTTGTCGCGCAGCCGTTCGGCGAGTTCGCGAAGAATCGGCCGCAGTGCGACGGCATCTACCGGCGTCTCGAAGGCGGGCAAATGCTCAAAGCCTTTGTCCAAATGGGCGATCGCTTCCGCTAGGAGAAGAGGCGTCTGCTGTTCAAGCATGCGGGACCTCTAGCGCGGATCGGGCCGAGTGTTCACGGAGCAGACGCAGAAACGCCCCGGCGAATGCTTCCCGCAGAGAAGCGAACCGGGGCGTTCACGCCGAGGCGAAATGCGTCAGTTTTGGACGCAGTTTTCGAAGCGGAATTCAACACTTGCCGAACACGCCTGCGGTACGCCCGCCGCCGAACTCGGAGCGGTCCCGCAGCTGACCGTGCCCCAAATGCGACCTGCCTCAACCGGCACGTCGACGGCGTTCGTCAGCGCGAGGGTGCAGGTGTCGAGCTTGTAGGTCGCGGTGCCGGTCTGCATTCGCGCCGTCACTTTGGTTCCGGTCCCCTTCGCCGGAACGTTCCCAATGATCGTCATCGATTCGCCGGCGAGGGCGTTCTGACTCTGGGCATTGAGCTCGACGTCGAAGGTTCCGTCGCCGTGGGGGCGAACACCACACTCCACGCTGACGTAGCGGGTCTGAAGATTTCCGTCGATCTTCACCTGCTCCTCGTCGCCGTTCTTCACGGCGCGCGGGGCCGACGTTGCCGTACCGAAGCTTCCGAGCACCATGTAGGGGCCAATCGCCGGGCACGTGCCGGAGGCGGTGGTGTCGGGAGCGTCGAGGCGACCCTGGATGATCGCTTTCGGGTCTTGCGGAGACGGGTCCGAGCAGCCGGCGACCGCGACGAAAAGAGAGGTCACGAGGAGGGATGCAAGCTTCTTTGCCATTGGGTTGCCTCAGAAAATAGCCGAATCGAACGCAATGTCCCGGAGGAACGTGACGTGGAGCCTCAGCGATACGCTTTTGCAGCGGCGAACCCGCGTTCGAGGTCGGCGAGGAGGTCTTTTTCGTGTTCGATGCCAACGCTCAGCCGGATCAAGCCGTCGCTGATGCCGAGGGCGGTGCGCGCCTCCGCGGGGATGCTTGCGTGCGTCATCGAGGCGGGGTGCTCCGCGAGCGACTCGACGCCGCCGAGGCTCTCCGCGCAGACAAAAAGCTGAGTCGCACGCAAGAATGCGTCGACGGCGGGGAAGCCGCCACGGAGTTCGAAGGAGATCATGCCGCCGGCCCCCTTCATCTGGCGCTGCGCGAGGGCGTGATCGGGGTGGGAGGCAAGGCCCGGATAGAGGACCTTTGCGACCTGATCGTGGGCTTCGAGCCAGCTCGCGATCTTCGTCGCGGAGGCGACGCAACGATCGACGCGCACTGCGAGCGTCTTCAGGCCGCGCAGAACGAGGTAGCTGTCGAAGGGGCTGGGCGTCGCCCCGGCCGCTTTTTGAACGAAATGAAGGCGTTCCGCGAGGGCATCGTCGCTGGTGACGGCAACGCCGAGCACGACATCGGAGTGACCGTTGAGGTATTTCGTCGCCGAGTGGACGACGATGTCGGCGCCGAGCGCGAGCGGTTGCTGAAGCATCGGCGTCGCGAAGGTGTTGTCGACGACAACGGTCAGATTCGCCTTCTTGCCGAGGGTCGCCATTGCGGCGATGTCGAAGATCTTCAGCGTCGGATTCGAAGGCGTTTCGAGCCAAAGCATCTTTGTGTTCGGACGGATGGCCGCTTCGACCTTCGCCGTGTCGGAGAGATCGAGGAAGGTTGCTTCGAGGCCGAACTGCTTCAATACTTTGTCAAAAATGCGGAAGGTGCCCCCGTACACGTCGTCACCGACAATGACGTGATCCCCCGCTTTCAATAGCAGAAGAATCGAGGTGGTTGCCCCGCATCCGCTCGAAAAGGCGATGCCGTGGGTCCCCCCTTCGAGGCTCGCTATGCAGCGCTCGAGGGTGTCGCGCGTCGGGTTGCCGGCGCGCCCGTAGTCCCAACCCTTGTGATTCCCGGGGCCGTCCTGAACGAAGGTCGTCGAGAGGACGATCGGTTCCATCACGGCGCCCGAATTGGGGTCGGCGTGCTGGCCGCCGTGAATGCACAACGTTTCGAGCGCGAAGTTCGTGGAGGTCGCCATTTGCGGCCGCTCGCTACCACGAATCTGTGCACGGCGCTCGCCAGTCCCGCGCCAGATTTGGAAACCAAACCGGCAAAATGAAGTAGTCGGACCTTCGTGAAGCTTCGCGATCGGATTCCGGACCGCAACGTATGGCTGATTTACGGCGCCATATTTACCCTCGGCCTCGCTTATGGCGTCTCGCTCGCGATCGTGAGCCTATTTCTTAAAGCGAAAGGGTACGAAAAATCAGACATCGGTTCGCTCGCCGTATGGTTCGCCCTAGGGATCGTCGCGCTAAGCTTGCCGATGGACGGATTCATTCGTCGTTTTTCTGCACGTACAACGCTGATTGCGAGTCTTTTTGGCTACGCGGTTGCAGTGTCCTGCTTTCCGGTTGCTCCAAGCTATGCCACGATCGCCGGAATTCGCGCCATTGATGGTGCCTGCTCGGTTGGCATTTGGGTGAGCTGCGAGACGATTCTTTTGTCCCGCTCGAGCAAACAAAACAAGGCCTTCGTCACGAGCCTCTACGCGATGGCGATGGCGACCGGCTACATCCTCGGCCCGCTCCTTGCAAAGGGGATCCTCTTCTTCTCCCATGCGCAAGAAAAGGCCGACGGAACGCTCCCGCTTGCGCCGATGCGCCTCGCATTTTTTACGTCGGGTGCGATCGCCGTGGTTGCCGCCCTCCTTGTGCTCTTCCGCCTCGACGGCGATGTCGCCCCGGAAGGCGCTGAAGCGCCGGCGGCGGGTGTTGGAGAAGCGGGAACGGCGAAAGCCGCTGCCGGGCCGGAGGAAGTACCCGGCTACGGCGCCGTTCTTTGGCGTATCAAAAACTCCTGCTTTGCCACCTTTGTGTATGGCTATTTTCAGGCGTCGCTCGTCCTCTTCCTTCCGCTGTATCTAGCCGAATCGAAGGGCGTTAAGGAGTCTTCGACGATCCTCGTCCCGGCCTTCTTTGCCGCGGGGATGATGCTGTTTACAAATGTGTTTGCCCGCATCGGCGACAAGCACGGCCATCTTCGGCTCATGCGCGGCCTCGCCGTCATCGGCACGCTCATGGTCCTCGGCTTCGTCTTCCTCGACGACTTCCGGATCATGTGTGTGGCCGTCTTCGTGGCCGGCGCATCTCTCGCGTCGATCTCACCGCTCAGCCTCGCCCTCCAGGGGGTCTCGGTCCGTCCCATCGAGTACAGTCGCGCAAACGCCGTTTATAACGTCTTCTATGCGGGAGGTATGCTCCTCGGGCCGCCGATTTCGAGCCGCATCTTTCAGGCGAGAGGCGGTATTCCGATGCTGTACCACCTCGCTGCGCTCTGGGTGGCGTTCGTCATCTTCAGTGTCATTTTCCGCAAGGACGACCCCCGCGCAACTGGCACCGTAGCGGCGCTCACCGTCGGCGAGTAGCGGTCGATCCAAAAAAGGAAGAGCGTGCCTCCCTCTTTGGGCGGCACGCTCTTTATTTTCTAAAATTCCGCTATTTGCAGAGGACGGCCGCGACCTTTGCGTAGGTGGTGTTGAAGTCGGCACCGCGGCAGGCGGTGTCAGCGGCCGCCTGGCTTGCCGCGCGCGTCTGGCCGCAAACGCTATTCCCCGCAACGACATAGGGGGCGCAAACGCGGGCCGCTGCGGCGTTTGTACAGGAGCCGAAGTCGGCATTCGCGCAGAGGTCGCACGCGCTATAGAGGCAGGTCGCTTCATTTACGTAGGAGACGCCGCAAGTCGCCGCGTTTCCGAGAAAGACCGCCTCACACGCTTCGACGTTGGCGTAGGCGATATTGTCGGTCTCGAGGACCGCCGGGAGGATCGTCTTCCCGGCGGCGTCGGTCGCCCCCGTGTAGAGGCAGGCGCCGCAGGCCGGCTTGCTCCCGAGGAACGTGTTGCAGGTCGCGTTCGTCGCTGCCGCATCGAGGCAGGCGACACGAAACGCGGTGATGTCTGCCGCGGTGCACTTTCCCGGCTGGGCAGCGACCGACACATTGGCTGCATTGTACACGGAAGCATTCGCCTCCGCGTAGCAAGCGGGGGCGGGCGGCGGTCCGGCATCGACGCCGGAGTCTCGCCCGGCATCGGCCGGCCCAGCATCGATGCCTGAATCCAGGCCGGCGTCGCTCGGCCCGCCGTCGGCGCCCGAGTCTTGACCGGCATCCGACCCTGCATCGGTCGCAGCCGCGTCGACGCCGCTATCGGCGCTGGTGGTCGCATCCAGGCCCGAGTCTCGCCCCGCGTCGGTTTCCGCAACGGGACCTCCATCCTTGCGCGGCGTTCCGCTGTCTTTGGCGCCGGAATCGGTGGTGGAAACGTCGTCGGTCACGCTCTCCGCGCAGGCGGCGAACGGGGTGAGGGCGGCGAGGCAAACGCAGGCAAAGGCAAAACGTCGGAGCTTCATGGCACGAAGCGTTACTGCGAATCGCGCTCCGATGCCAAAAAGTACTGACGATTCGACCCCACTCCGTGTCCGACGGTCACGGGCATTCGCTGCCGAGGGGCGGGTCCGGGTTGCAGTAGATGAAGCCGCCGCCAACGGATCGCGTGAGAACAACGATCGTATCCGCTTTGATCGCCGCCGAGAGTTGCCCCCAAGCCGTCTTCGCTGCGTCGTACTGAGCCTGGGTTTCGGCAAACACGTAAAGGATTTGCTTGACCCACTTGTCCGCCGCGAGAACGCGCGCACTCGACTTTTGAATGTCGTCGAGTTTCTTCGT
>JAAFHJ010000178.1 GCA_013298325.1 Myxococcales bacterium
TCCTTGGAGGTCGATTTGGTCTCGGGCCACTCACCGAGGGGCGCGCCAAAGAAATTTTTAACGATATTGCGGAGGAGAAGGGATTCGAACCCCTGGTGGGTTGCCCCACGGCGGTTTTCAAAACCGCTGCCTTAGACCACTCGGCCACTCCTCCAAAGCTTCAGAATCGTTTGCGGTTTCCCGGTTCGATTCGGTTGCTTGTGGTGCTTCTTTCGAAGCACGCGCGCTGTTCTACGCGAGACCTTGGTGGAGGTCTAGCGTCTGACTTCAACCTTCGTAGACGTCGTCCTGCTCGATGCGGGAGAGGACCCAGTCGAAGGTGCCGGTCGTGATGTGGGTGCGGCAATACTTGCAGGTTCCCGCCATCTCGAGGTCGAGAGGGGCGCCGCATTTGGGGCAGTTCTTGTCGACGCGGGCGGGGCCCTTGGCGTCGCGGCCGCGGATGAACGTCCAGTATTCGCTGTAAACGCGCTCGTTGCTCCGGTTGCCGCTCACGATCTGGTTGTCCTGATCGCGGAGCGTATAGTCGAGGGAAGTCGCGAAGATACGGACGGTGATCGCGTCGAAGTAGCCGTCGCTTTCGATGCGCGCCCACTCAAGCCGGAGGATCCTCGCGTTCTCGGTGACGTTGCGGAGGTGCTGGCGGAGGTACTCGTCGACCCAGTACTTCTGGACGCCGAAGAAGGCGTCGGTGAACCAGGGGCGCATCTTCGCGAGATCGCGGACGGCCCAGGCGGTCTGGAATTCGGTAAAGACGAGATTGACGCGCCCCTGGAAGGCGTTGTCATCAAACGACGGGTCTCGCTGGCGGAGGTCGGCGAAACGACCATTGAGTTCCGCGTCGACGATCGTCGGGCGATCGGTCCCTTGCTCGACGGTGTTCCCGGTCAACATCGGGCCGCGCTGCTCGCGCTCGACGATCTGTGCAGAGACGACCGCCCAGTCAAAGGCGCCGTTTCCGACCGCTTGACCGCAATGGTTGCAGCGACCGCCGACGACGGAGCCCTGGGGGGCACCACAGCTCGGACAGTCGAAGGAACGGGCCTTTTCCGGGGAGCGGCTCTTGGCGCTCAGGCTCCGCCTCAATACCCATTGTTCGCGGAGATACCAGCCTTGGCCGGCCGCCTGGAGATTCGATTCAATCTCGATGGTTGCGATCGCGGAGCCGTTGCTCTCCTGGATATCGACGAGGCGCGCTGCGCCGACGATGACGTTCGTCACCGGTCCACCGAGGCTCTGCCCCTGGAGCTGGCTCGGCGCGTGGTCGGCCAAATAGGCGGCCATCCGCGGGAGCTGATTCTCGCCGAGGCGCGTCCGAATTTCCGTGTAGATTGCAACGACGAAGTCGTCGAACACGACCAGGGAGAAGTAGGTATCGGCGCCAAAAAGCTCGCGAATCCGGCGACGTGGCGGCGAATGGCGCTCTTCGAAAATGGGCTGCGTCGGCATCGCCGGCCCCTTGCCCTTCTGCATCGCCGCAATGACCACGATGATGATCACGATGATGAGAAAGAAGACGATCCCGCCAAAGACGCTCCCGCCGCCGCTGCTGCTTCCCGAGGAGTAGCCAGAGCTTGACGATGAGAAGCCGGAACTCGACGTCGAAAAGCCCGAGCTGGAGCCGCTCCGCGAGCCCGAGCTGGAACTCGACGAGCTGCTCGAACCCGATCGGGAACCGCCACTGAAGGAGGAGCCGCCACCGGGGCGCGCGGCGACTTCTGGCGCTGCAGCGGCAAGCAAAAGGACGACAGCACCGGCGAGGGGGAGGGCGCGGGAACGTTTCAAAGCGCGTCGAAGGTACCTGACTCCCTTGGCCGCGCGGAACTTTTCCCGTCGCGATCGTCGCCGCGCCGCGACGCCCCGGTTTCACGTAGGCTAACCGGTACCTCTATGTACACTGCACGCAAAATCGGTGGGCGCACGGTCCTCGCACTTTCCCTCGCTTGCGGCGCGCTCGTCGCGTGCGCTGGGGCTGCGGTACCCGCCGCGTCCCAGGCGTCCCAGCCGTCAGAGCGCTCTCCGGAAGAGCTTCTCGCCGCTTCAAAAGCGGCCCACGCGGCAAAGGCGGCCGGCGGGAAAGTCGTCGACGTGCGCGGCGCGGAGGAGTTTGCCGCCGGTCATATCGATGGCGCGATTCACGTCCCCGTCGCCGAAATTGCGGCACGAGCTGCGACCGGTGAGCTCGGCGCGAAGGGGGATCCCGTCGTCGTCTACTGCGGTTCCGGTCGCCGCGCCGCGCAGGCCGCCGAGGCGCTACGAGGGGCCGGATTCACGCAAGTGGTGAATCTCGGCCCGATGAGCAATTGGGAAAACACGCGATAACTGCGCGAAGAATCAACGAGGCTTTCGCCGACACTCAAACGTATCTTCAGACGGCAGCGAGAATGCGCGCGACGTCGTTGCGGAGCGTCCCGAGGGCCCCTTCCGGCAGCGCCATCGCGCGAACGCGGACGTTGACGCCGGAGCCGGTGCGGACGACCGGCTCTTCGTCGTAGTAGGCAATTTCAGCGGCGACGCGCTCCGCGCGCTCGACGGGGAGACCGACGGCGGCGATCAGGAGGCCGTCTCCATCGGCGACGACAGCGCCTTCCGAGGCGCGCGCCTCGAGGAGGTGGTTGAGGGCAGTCCAGGGATTGGAGGAGCGGGTGTTGCGGCGTTCCGTGAGCATGGATGCAGCCTCTCTCCGATGGGCCCGACGGGCCAAGAAATGGGCGACACGGTCGCGCTCACTCGCCGAAGTGCTGGAGAAGCGCGCGGACAGCGCCGAGGTCGAAGGGCTTGTCGAGGAGGATCCGCGCGGGGTGCTCGACGAAGGCGCGCGCGGTACGCGTATAGGCGCCGCCGGTCATGAAGACCATGCGTTGCGCCAGCGTCGGCGCCCGTTCTTTGAGCGCCTCGTAGAGATCGGCGCCGGAAAGTCCCGGCATCATCAAATCGCAGAGAACAACATCAAATTCCGTATGTTGGTCGGCCAACTGGAGCGCGTCTTCTGCCGCGTAGACGGCGGTCACTTCGTGTTCTCGTGCGAGGGCCCGCCGGAGCGCGTTTGCGACCGTCGGCTCGTCGTCGACGATAAGCACTCGAAGCCGCCGCGTGGCTGGCGGGAGTGGTGGCATCGTTGCAAGCGGCGGCGCTTGGTCGGTCGCCGGGAGCGTGACGCGCACCGTGGTTCCGCGGCCGAGTTCGCTGAAAATGCGAATCGTTCCACCGAGCGCCGTCACAATACCGTGACAGATCGAGAGGCCGAGGCCGGTCCCTTCCCCGACCGCCTTTGTCGTGAAAAAGGGATCAAAGACGCGCGGTAAAATTTCCGGACGGATGCCGGGACCGCTGTCACGAACCTCGAGACATACCGTCGTTCCAGCGCTGTTCTCTTCGGAGAAGATCGCAATGACAACGCGATTGAGTTCTGGGTTGCACCCATGGAGCGCCTGGGCGGCATTCATCAGCAGGTTAAGAACGACCTGCCCGAGTCGCGTCGCATCCCCGAGGACCGCTGGCACGCGGCGATAGTCGCGCACGATGGTTGCGTGTTCCGTGAGCTGCTTTCGGGAAAGTTGGAGTGCGCCGTCAACGATCGGTGCGAGGGCCAGCGGGGCCGGTTCGCTCGGTTCCTCGCGCGAAAATGCTTTGATATCGCGAACAATGCGCCGTACCCGCTCGGCGCCCTGTAGCGCCTCCTGGAGGTTTGCACGGAGTTCCGAAGGCGCCTCTCCGAGCTGCTCCACCGCATTTGCGAGGTTCATCAGCACATAGGAGAGAGGATTGTTGATTTCGTGGGCGATGCCGGCGGCGAGCGTCCCGATAGAGGCGAGCCGATCGGCTTCTGTGAGGCGCGCCTGAAGCAATCTACGGTCAGTGATGTCGCGAAGAACGCCAAGAAAGTGCGAATTTCGCCCCTGCTCATCAAACAAGGGAACGACGTCGAGTTCCGTCCAGAAGGTCGAGCCATCCTTCCGGTACTTCAGGACCTCAATGCGTTTGGGTCGGAGCTCCGCGCGGGCCCGCTCAAGTTCCATGAGCTGGCTGCGATCACTTCCAGGGCCAATGGTAATTCCCGGCGTTTCCCCGATCGCCTCTTCGCGGGAAAAACCGGTCATTTTTACATAGGCCTCATTGACGAAAATGATCCGGCGAATGCCGTCTGGGCCCTTCGTCGTCTCGCCTTCCGTAATCAATATTGCGTCGCTCAAATGATCGATCGATGCTGCGAGCAAACCGGAAATCGTCGGCGGATAGCCGGGGTGCCTCACCGGCGTCGCGGTCACGGCGCGACCAGGAGCGCGCGACCCGCCATTCCGACCAGCCGATCGAGGGCGCTGCCAAAGGGCTCGCGGAGCGCGGGTAACGTGCGCAAACCCCACAAAAGTTCAGCATTTTCCCAGGCAGTCGTCCGCGCGTGGACAATGCTCCAGAGGGCGATCCGATCGTCGACGTCACCAAAGGCGCGATCGACCTCGCCAACGAACCCCTCCGCGAACCAGACTTTGACCTTTGCTTCGGTCTCTTTGAGAATTTCGTTTACCACCAAGAAGTCGCGATAGAAGGCCGAGTCTTCTCGCGGCTCGAAGCAATGACGTTCGGCCACGGTCGCAACGGCGAAGGGCAAATCACGATTGATATGAGCGTTCATCCCGGCGAGCGCGAATTGGATCGGCGCGATCGTTTGGGAACTCCGTACCTCGAAGAGGGGGCTCCACGCCTTGGGGATCTCATCGCCGGCACGATCTCCGTCGTAGGCGGCAAAGTAGAGCTGCGCGAAGACGACATCCAGTTCTTCTAATAATTCAGGAGCTTCGAAGCGACCGTCTGCGATCGCCTGGGCGATTGCTTCCGTCGTCTTCGCATAAAGCCGATTGAACCAGGCGACCCCGTCTTGCGAGGGGAGAACCGCCTGAATTTCGGCCATTTTCTCGAGAACACCGCCAATTCCGTTCGCTGCGTCACTCACTGCCATCGTCATGGCGGCAAGAATATCGGGAATTTCGCGGTGTGGCAGAACTCTCTGCCGCATCGTCGCTTGCGCAAATTGCACGAACCGGGTGCCGACAAACGGGTACCCTCGCCGCCCGATGCACGCGCTCCCGCCCCCGGTCGGCTGGCCCCGTCTCTCCACGGCGCTCTATTGCGAGAACCCTCGCGCCGCGATCCGCTTCTACTGCGAGGCCTTCGGTTTTGCCGTTCGCCTCTGGATCGATGACGCCGGTACCGCCTCCCGCGAGGTTCCCGAGGGGGATGGCCCCGTGGAACATTCCGAATTGACCATCGGCGATGGAGTCCACGTTGCGCTGATCATGGTGAGTGCCAGTCGGAAGGCGGGCCGCCCCGAATGGGGCTATCGCCGCGCGCCCCGCGAATTTGCTGGGAGCGGGGCGCCGATCAATACGCAAAGCCTCATGCTCTATGTGGATGATGTTGATGCTCATTTCGCGCAAGCGAAGCGTGCCGGCGCGACGATCGTGAGCGAACCGAAGACGACCGACTACGGCGAGGGCTTTTGGATCGACCGCGGCTACGAAGTGGCCGATCCGGAGGGGCATCATTTCTGGTTCTACCAGCGCCTTCAGACGCGCTGAAACCAGCGAACCGCTGCAGCGATCCAGAAGCTCGCCGCGAGCAGCGCCAGGATCACATAGAGCGCGCGGGGCTGTGAACCTGCGGGCTGTGGGGGCGGCGTCAGCGCCTCGAAATCCTGTTTGAAAATGGCGCGCGGATCGAGTTCGACCGGTGGGTACGTCGTCGGCACCGGGAGCCAGCCGTAGTCGTCCGATTCGCGGCTGGAGAGCAGCGTCGTTTCGGAAGCGACCGCCGTCGGGAGGGGGGCACCGACGCCATCGCGACGCAGTGGCAATGCGATTCCGAGCTCGCGCGCCACGACGCGGGTCGCCCGCTGCATCGCTTCGGCCGACTCAAAGCGTTCCGCGGGGTCGAAGGCGAGCGCCTTCTCAAGAAGCGCTTCCACCTCTAGCGGGAGGCGCAACTCAAACGTGCAAAGAGGGAGGAGTGGGAGGCGCGCTTCGACAAGAAGATCGAGGGTCGACGCTCCCGTGCGTAGCGAATGGCCGGCCAAACCGGACGCGATCGTCAGCGCGAGGGAAAAGAGATCGGTCGCTGGCGTCGCGGCGCGTGCGGTCGCCTGTTCGGGCGCCATAAATGCGGGCGTTCCGAGAGGCACGCCGGCGGCAGTCGCTCGCAGCCCTTTTGCGTCGAGAAGCTGGGCGAGACCGAAGTCCAACAAGTGAGGCAGGCCGCGTGGGCCGAGAATGATGTTTGAAGGCTTGATGTCGCGATGGAGGATCCCCTTTTGATGGGCGAGGATCAAGACCTCCAAAAGGTCGTCCAAAAGGGCGAGTCCTTCGATCAGGCTCAGCGGTTCGCCGCCACGCATGCGCTCGCGCAGCGTCGTCCCTTCGACGTGTGCAAACGCGGCGAAAGGGCGTCCGTCACTGCAATGGCCGTAGCCGTAGCATTCAGGCACCGCTGGGTGTCGAAGGGCATCAACGACAAATATCTCCCTCGAAAAGCGCGCAATCGACTCTTCATCAATGGCGCATTCCGGTCGAAGCAACTTGACCGCGATCGGGATACGTTGGACCACCGCCGCGTAGACAATAGAGGTTCCGCCCGAACCGAGAATCCGCCCGAGGGGGATCGGGTCGTTGGAGAGCTCGGGGAGGGAGATCGTCACCGAGGCTTCAAAGGGGGAGGTTGCGTGCGATCGTTCCCGGGCAGCATTCGGCGTTTCGAGCATCGGGACCGAGGTAGTCCCGTGATAACGCGGTGCATCCTAGGATCGATCGTCGAGACGAGAATGTTGCTGCGACCGGGGTGTAGGCGCTCCAGCGACGACGCTGCACCTGTAGCCGGAAGACCTGTCGCCGCGAGACCTCAGGTTGGTCCGTCTCGGCGGATTCCGTCCCGAAAGCTCGGGTAGCGGAGTGAAATTCCGAAGGCCTCGCAGGCGGCGCGCCCGTCGACGCGTCGGTCGCCGCGGAGGGTCACCGGGGCCTCTTCCAAGGGGACCGACGGCGGGGAGGGGACCGAGAACGTTTCGCAGACGAACTGGGCAATCTCCTTGTGACTACAAGGAGTTGCATCGCCTACCGGGAAGACACACCCGGAGTGTCGTCGATCGTTCTTTTGCGTGTAGAGTGCACCGAGGAGCAAGGCAGCGAGGTCGTCGACGTGGATCCGGGAGGTAAACCGGGAGCCGTCACCGGGGATGCGATGGGCCCCCGCGCGGATCCGCTGGTGGACGCCGCGATCGGCGCCGTAGATCGCTGGCGCGCGCAGGATCACTGCCCCGGCGGCTTGAAAGAGGCGCTCGGCGCGCAGCCGCCGTGGGTCGGCGTCGGTCGCGGTCGGCGTCGCAACCGAGACCTCGCGGGCGCTGCCGTAGAGGGCGACGCTAGAAACGTAGACGGTTGGAATCTCGGTGCAGGCAGCAGCTACCGCCGCCTCCGCGCGACCGTCGTCGGTCGCCGGGAAGGTGACGACCACCGCGTCTTCTGGCTCAAAAATTTGAGGAAATTCAGCGAAGTTGGGGATGACCCTGTCGCCAAGGTCGACGGGGCGTCGCCGAACGACGACCCCCGCACCGAAGCGCCGGTCGGCCGCAGCGAGACGCCGAACCGCGTTCGCGGTGTAGCCGCCGCCGACGAGGTACAGCGTCATGGGGGTCCCCTTCGCGGCGAGCTACTCGGTTTTTGAGTCGATCAAACGATCAATCAGCTCGCGGGAATGGGGCGTCAATTCGAGGAATTGGACGCCCATTCCATCGGCCTCGACGCGGACGACTTCGGCAACGCCTTGGATCGTCTCGATGTCGTCCATGATGACCGTGAAGTGGAGTTCCACTTTGCTGCCGATCGGCGGCGGGCTCTTCGAACGGATAAAGAGGCCGTTCTTCGAGACGTTCGTGACGTATTCCTGAATGAACGCATCAAACGATGCGAACTCCTGGTTGATGGTCACTCGCGTTTCGCCGCGCTTTTCGTCTTCGGTCATTGGTGGGCCTTCCGGTCAGCGGCCGACAATGTCGAACTGCTCCATGTGGTAGTCCTTGCGGGCGACCACATTGATTTTGCGGAGATAGCGGCTCTCGGCCTCCAGGACCGCCGACTTCTCGGGGCCATTCAGGAGGTCGACGACGGCCGGGTGGGCGTTGACAATCACCGAGTATCCGGGGAGGTCCTTGTACTTGCGGCGGATCTCGCGGAGGATCTCGAAGGCGATGGTCTCCTTCGATTGAAGCTGCCCGGTGCCATCGCAGTAGAAGCACGGTTCGTGCAATTGACGACCGAGGCTCTCGCGGGTCCGCTTGCGCGTCATTTCGATGAGGCCGAGATCGCTGATGCGATTGAGCGTCGTCTTCGCCTTGTCCTTCTGGAGCAGGTCTTCGAGGGTGCGGCGCACCTTCTCGCGATTGGACGCCTTCTCCATGTCGATCAAATCGAGGATGATAAGGCCGCCGATGTTCCGGAAGCGGAGCTGGTAGGCGATCTCGTGGACCGCCTCCAGGTTCGTCTTCAGGATCGTCTCTTCCATGTCCTTCGACCCCTTGCCGACGAAGCGGCCGGTGTTGACGTCGATGGCGGTGAGCGCTTCGGCCTGGTCGATGATCAGGTAGCCGCCCGAGGGGAGCGGGACCTTCCGGGAGAGGGCGCGGGCGATCTCATCCTCAATGCCGTACGCATCGAAGATGGGCTCGTTTTCCGTGTACATTTCAACGTCTTTGACGCGTTCGGGGGCGAA
>JAAFHJ010000176.1 GCA_013298325.1 Myxococcales bacterium
GCCTTCGGGCACGCCGCAAAGAATCTCGGGCCGCTGCTCAAACTTTGCAGCGACGGCCGCGCGCGCGAGCGCCTCCCCTTCCTCGATGGAAGCGACAGGAATTCCAAAGTAATTCCTGGCCCCCGCGACGAACTGAATGCCAGCTTTTGGCATTTGGGGCGCCTTCCCGAGCGCTTTCAATAGCGCTTTCGCGTCGCTTTCGAGCCCTTTGCGGCTATTTCCGCGAAGCAGCAAGGCGAACGGGCGCGTGCACCCGGCCGTGGCAGCCGGCGCGAAACTCATGAACCCATCACCAGCGCCGACGTTGTTCCCCCGATCCGGTTCTTGGCAACGGAGCGTCTCCGCCGGCCGCACGCTCCGAAGCACGGCCCGGTACCGTTCCGGGGCGCTCCACCCGAGCCCCTTTTCGCCGTGCTCGGCGTTTACGTAGGCATCGCCCGCGGCACGGACGGCGACGCGGACGGCCCGGTAGTGGGCGCCGCCCCCCGAGAACGGCGGCTTTGGCAGCGGAACTTCCTCAAAAGAGATTCCCGTGGCGAGACCGTCTTTGCCGGGTGGTTTTTGACGAAAGAGCTTCCCGCTCTCGCTCGCGAACCAGACGTCCCCGACGGCAGCGCCATCCAGCGATTTCCCCTGGTAGGGGGCCCCGGTCGCGCTCGACTCGGCGCTAGCAATCGGCTCCGGGAGGGCCGGCCGTTCCATGCTGCCATCCAGGTGTACAATGGCAAGAGTGCCGCCAAGAACACACCACAGTTCCCCCTTCAAACCGACTTGGCAGCTTCTTGCGCGACCGGGGAGCGTCGCGAGCGGTACTGGAGCAAGCCGCTTGGCGTCGCCGGTCGTGATGGCAGGTGCGCGATAGACTTGGCGGTCGACCACAAAGAGAAACGCGGCGCCGTCGCGCGACGGGAGAATTTCCGAAGGGGCCTCGGCGAGCGGAAACGTCGGTATCGGTCCCCCCGCAGACGCCGGCGGACCGACGATCCATTCCACCCGCGCCGGCGCACGATCCGACGTTCCGGCCACCGTCCGCACCGCGCCAAACGCCCCCGACGGGAGCCAAGAAAATGCGCGCAACTGACCAGAAAGATGGACTTTTACGAAGGAACCCGATGCGGGCGCCCCGAAGCGGAAGAGCCGCGTCTCGATGATCGCATCGTCGCCGGTGCGCACCTCCACCGCGCCAGCAACTCCCCCGCCGGACATCGCGCCGATGCCGTGAAACCAGAGGGGCGGGTTCATCCCGTCCGCTCCCAGATCGTGCATAAAGAGAGTGGCTGCGCCGCCGTGATCCGGGTTTGGAACTCGGAACAGATCGGCGTTTGAAACCATCCGCCCCGTGCGATCGACTTCAAAAAACGTCGCGTCGGCCGTCTCCCAAATCCCCCGCACGAACGTCGCCCGTGCGACCGGCGGCTCTTGCCCCGGTTTTGCCGGTTTGGTGAGGCTCGGAAACGGATCATCGACGAGTGAATTGCCAACAAACTTAGCGAAATGAACGGTACCACCGCGCCCCCAGGGGCCGCCTTCCGTGCCGGTGACAACCACAGCAGGTGGCACTTCGGCGCCGGAGAGGCCGCCGGGAAGGATCGTCGTCATGTGGATGCACATCCCGTCGATCGCAACGAAGAGAGGGCCTGGCGCATCATCCATGTAGGTTGCAAATGCTTTCCGCGCCGGCCTTTCGATGGGAGCACGCTCTTGATCGGGCCGCCCTCCAACGGGCGTCCCAGAAGGGGCCGGCACCGCCCCGGTAGTCTCCCCGGGCGACATCGTTCGGTGGGCGATGGCAGGGTTGGGCGCGCGAGTCGGCGCTACGCAGGCAGCGCCAACGAGTGCAAACCACACGCACCGACCGACTCGTTTCATCGTTTTTTCCTCGGATGTTTCAACACGTTCTCCGATCCGGCGTCGCGCCGGGCGGAGACAAACGTGTTCTCCGATCCGGCGTCGCGCCGGGCGGAGACAAACGTGTTCTCCGATCCGGCGTCGCGCCGGGCGGAGACAAACGCGTATCAAGAATTTGAGCCCCAATGCCGTATTGCCGCCCCCTATTCCTCGCGATCGTCGCTGCGTCTCTGGTCGTGCCTGGGGTCGCCGCCGCCTGCGGCGTGTCTGGCCCCGACGGAGCCTCTTTGTGCGCCCTTGCGGGGGGCGGAGGCCCGAAATGGCGGGTCACCGCCGCCGGCGTCTACACGGCGACGCGCCTGACGTTCGGCGACGGGATCAAAGGGGACAACACCCGAGGCGGAGCGACCGTTTCTTTGGGGTATCAAACCTCGCCGCGCGTCGTCCTTCAAACAGGAATCGGTGCCCTCCTCGGCGGCACCTTTGACGCACCGAACGGACGCCACACCTTTTCACCTGGCTTTTTGGCGACCGCAGGCGCCTCGTGGCGCGTATTCGGCGGGCCCGAGGTCGACGAAACGAGCGGTGAAGCGGTCGACAAGAACCCCTTCGTCGTCGTTTCTGCGGCGCTGTCCTTTCTGTCGAGCGCGACGACACGCGGCAACGAGCGGGCGGTCGGCTACAACGCCTTCGATCTCCGCGGCGGCGTCGTCGTCGGCGTCACGCTCGCCGAGCGCTTCCGGCCCTACCTGCTTGGGCGCACCTTCGGCGGCCCCGCGTTCTGGCGCTACGAAGGGGCCGCCAAACAGGGGACCGACCTCTACCACGTGCAGGTCGGCGGAGGCGCCTCGGTAGCGCTTGGCAAAGGTTGGGCGGTCTACGCGGAGGGGGTCCCGCTCGGCGAGCGGGGCGTCTCCGGCGGGCTCTCCACGTCGCTGTAATTTACACCGAGGTCGCGGCGCGCATCGACGCCACGAAGGCGGAGAGATCGCGTGCAGCCTGCACAGGATCGCTCGCGTTGGCGACGATGCGAACGACCGCCGAACCGGAGATGACGCCTCGAGCGCCGGCAGCGACGGCCGCCCTCACGTGCTCCGGCGTTGCGACGCCGAACCCGAGAAAGGGGGGTGGAGCCCCTCGTTCTTGCAGCGCTTTGAAGAGTTCTGCCGGCGGCGCGACCGAAGCATCGGCGCCAGTGACGCCGGCGCGCGCGAGGCAATAGGTGTAGGCTGCACCTTCGCGCGCAACCGTTTCCAGCGTCGCCGTCGGGGCATCCGGCGGCGCCAGCAGAACCGGTGCAAGCTGCACCGAACGCGCTGCGGCGGCGAAGGGGGCGATCTCGCCGCTGGGGACATCGGCGACGAGGACCGAGTCGACGCCGGCCGCCGCTGCAGCCTCGTAGAAGCCGGCGCGCCCACCGGTGCCGCCGACGACGAGGCTCGCATAGGTCAAGAGGCCGATCGGAATCGCCGGGTGCTTCGCACGAAATTGGCGCAAGATTTCGAAGGCTTTTGCCGTGGTGCTCCCGGCGGCGAGGGCGCGAACCGAGGCGGCCTGGATCACCGGCCCGTCGGCGACCGGATCCGAAAACGGGAGGCCGACTTCAAGGGCGTCGGCGCCCCCCGCCACGAGCGCCTCCAGGTAGCGGAGGCTGTCGGCGCCGTTCGGATCGCCGACGACAAGGAACGGGACAAAGAGCGCGCGCGGATCACGGAAGCGTTCCGTGTATCGTGCAGCATTTCCACGGAGGTCGGCGTTGGTGTGCGGGGCCGGCGTCGCAACGACGGAGGGGCGGACTTCCCTCGCAAGGGGCGGCGGAGCAGGCAATTCACCGGCAAACGCGCGCGCGCGCTCCACGTCCTTGTCGCCACGCCCCGAGAGGTTCACGAGGATGATCTGCTCGGTCGTCGCTGCCGCCGCCATTCGCTTGGCGTGGGCGAGCGCGTGGGCCGATTCGAAGGCGGGGAGGATCCCCTCGCAGCGCGCGAGCTCCTGAAAGGCGGCGAAGGCCTCCGCATCGGTGACGCCGACGTAGCTCGCCCGGCCGCTCTCCTGCAGATACGCGTGCTCGGGGCCAACCCCCGGGTAGTCGAGCCCGGCAGAAATCGAATGGGTTTCAGTCACTTGCCCGTCGTCATCCTGGAGGACGAACGTCTCCGAGCCGTGAAGGATGCCCGGCCTCCCGCGCTGAAGGGTCGCGCCGTGGGCGCCGGAATCGAGACCGTGCCCCGCCGCCTCGACGCCGATGAGGGCGACCGATGCATCCTGCACGAAGTCGGCGAAGATCCCGATGGCGTTGCTGCCGCCACCGACGCAGGCGACGACGGCGTCCGGCAGGCGACCGATGCGCTCGAGCATCTGGGCGCGCGCCTCCTTCCCAATGACCCGTTGGTACTCACGCACGATCCATGGGAACGGGTGGGGCCCGGCGACGGTACCGAGCAAATAGTGGGTCGTCGCGTAGCTCGCCGACCAATCGCGGAGCGCTTCGTTCACGGCATCCTTGAGCGTGCGACTGCCGGCGGTGACCGGGACGACCTCCGCCCCCATCAGCTCCATCCGAAAGACGTTCTGCTTCTGGCGCTCGACGTCGTCGGCCCCCATGTAGATACGCACCGGCAATCCAAGCAGGGCCCCCGCAAGCGCAGTCGCGACGCCGTGTTGGCCAGCCCCCGTTTCGGCGATGAGGCGGGTCTTCCCCATGCGGCGCGCCAGGAGCGCCTGACCGAGCACCTGGTTCGTCTTGTGGGCGCCGCCATGGAGCAAGTCTTCCCGTTTGAGGAAGATCCGCGCCTTGGTCCCTTTACCAAAGTTGCGGCATTCGTAAAGCGAGGTCGGCCGGCCCGCGTAGTCACGAAGCAGCGTCTGCAACTCTTCTTGAAAAGCAGGGTCCTTCTCCGCCGCAAGGAACGCGTCCTCAAGCTGCTTGAGCGCCGGCGCAAGAATTTCGGGGACGTAGGCACCACCAAAGCGCCCAAAGCGACCGTCACGACCGAGATAGGTGTATTCCGCAAAGAAGCTCATCGTTGAATCCCTCGCCGTGACGGTTCGCGAAGCGCGTCGATCAATGCCACTATTTTGTCGCGATCTTTGATGCCTACTGCCGACTCCAAGCGGGAACTCGCATCGAGAGCAAAGACGCCATCGCCGTAGGCGGACCGCGCGTTCTCCGCGGAGATCCCGCCGGCGACGATGAGGTTTTCGCGTGCATGATGCACAGAAATACGTGCATGGTCCCAGGAGATCCCGGAACCGCCGGCCCCGGTGTCGAGGACGTAGCGATCGGTCCCGGCCGCCAGGAGGGTGTCGAGATCGACGGTTGCGCCGTCGACAACCCGCCAAATTTCGACGGCGGGCGGAAGCGCTGCCCGAAGCACTTCGAAGGGCGGAGGCTCGCCGTGGAGTTGCACCGCGCGGAGCCCAAAGGCGCCTACATGGGCCGCTATTTCGGCCACAGAAGCGCCGCGAAAAACGCCGACACGCGGGCAGGACCATGCGGTTTGCACGTATTTTTCGGCATCGGCGAGCGGCACAAAGCGCGGCGTCTCCGGGACAAACACGAAGCCGGCATAGGCGACACCCAACGCGGGAAGAGCGGCGACGTCTTCTGGACGCCGAAGGCCGCACACTTTGACCCGCCCGAAGGCGAGCGCGCGGGCTGCTCCGTGCACGTCACCGGCCCCCATGAGCGACGAGCCGACCAAAAATCCGTCGACGCGGCGGCCGAGGCGCGCAACGTCGGCCCGGCTCGCGATACCCGACTCGGAGATCAGGAGGCGGTCGTCGGGCACCTTGGAAGCGAGGCGTTCCGTCGTCGCGAGATCGGTCTTGAGGGTGCGCAAATCCCGATTGTTGATGCCAATGATCGGCGCACTGAGGCGAAGCGCGCGCGCAAGTTCGTCGTCGGTGTGGGCCTCGACGAGCGCGTCGATCCCCAGGCTTTTTGCGCGTGCGAGCCCGGCAGCGACCTCCTCGTCGCTGAGGACCGACAGCATCAAGAGGACGGCATCGGCGCCGTGGGCGTGCGCCTCGTCGATCTGCCAAAGGTCGACGACGAAATCTTTGCAAAGTACAGGCAAGTCCGTCTTCGCACGCACCTCGCGAAGGATCTCGAAGCTCCCGCCAAAGAAGGGCCCGTCGGTGAGGACGCTCAGCGCGTCGGCGACTCCCGTGTAGGCCGCAAGGATCTCGTCGACGTCTAGGGCGCTGCGAAGGACCCCTTGCGAGGGGCTCCCCTTCTTGACCTCCAGGATGAACGCGGTGTGCCGCGCGGCGCGGCGCCCAAGGGCGCGTGCAAAACGATGATCGGCCGGGTGGGCCTCCGCGCGAGGAGGGAGCGCTCCGCCGGCGGCCGCCTTGCGCGCGGCGACGTCGACGCGCTTCCGTGCGACAATTTTCTTTAGAACATCGGGCATTTCCGCAAGTGCTTGCCCGCGGTCGCCGACCGGCACGTCAACCGACACACGCGAAACGAAGCGGCGGTGGGCGTCGAGAGCCCCCTTCGGCGCCCCGCTGGCGAGGAGCTCGCGGGCCTCCTTGACGCCGTCGACGAAGGGGATTCCTCGGGCGAGGGCGAGGCTCGCCCCAGCATTGAGCGCCACGGCGTCGGTCCGCTCGGCGCTCGCCGTGCCGGCAAGGATCTCCGTCAGGATCGCAGCATTCTCGACAGCATCGCCACCACGAAGGGCCGCGAGCGGGATCGGCGCAACGCCGGCGAGCGACGGATCGAGGTGCCCCGCTGCAAAAATGCCGTCGACGACCTCCACAAACTGCGTTTTTGCATGGGGGGCGACTTCGTCGAGGCCGTCTCCATGGACGACCTGCGCGCGAACGACCCCAAGCGCCGCAAGCACCTCCGCGAGGGGTCGGAGGAAGCGCGCGTCGAAGACGCCGACGAGCTGCGTCCGAGGAGCGGCCGGATTGAGCAGCGGTCCAAGGAGATTGAAAATGGTCCGCCGGCCAAGGCCCTTCCGGACGCCTGCGACGTGACGAAATCCCGAATGATAGCGGGGCGCAAAGAGGAACGCGAACCGCGTTTCCTCGATCGCTTCGGCGGCACGCGCCGGCTCAAGTTCAATAGGAACTCCGAGAGCTTCAAGCACGTCGGCCGAGCCGCAGGCGGAGGTGACCGAGCGATTCCCGTGCTTGGCGACGGAAAGCCCCGCCGCCGCAAGCACAAACGCGCTTGCGGTGGAGAGATTGATCGTGCCAAGGCCATCCCCGCCGGTCCCACAAACATCGATCACCGGGGTACTCAATGCAGGAAATGGCGTCGCCAGGGCACGCGCCGCGCGGGCGGCACCAAGGATCTCGGCAGTCGCCTCCCCCTTTTCGGCGAGGGCGACGAGGAACGGGGCAAGTCGTTCCGGGGGGACCTCCCCGTCCAGGATCGCCGTGAAGAGTGCTTCGGCGTTCGCCGCGTCGAGGCTTGATCCCTGCGCAACCTGCTCGGTCGCCGCAGCCAGGACATCCAGATTCATGCCCCCTCCAGAACGTTGCGCAGGAGGCGATCGCCGTCGGGCGTAAGGATCGACTCGGGATGAAACTGAAAACCGATCTGACGCGCCGTCGGATCGTGGATGGCCATCGCCATCGGTGGCAGACCGCCCGTCGTAAGGCGCGCCGATATATGGAAGCGTTCCGGTACGATACGCGTACAGAGCGAATGGTAGCGGGCGACCGGCATCGGCGATGGGAGTCCTGCGAAGGGGCCTGCCCCGTCATGCTCCAAGAAGGATGCCTTCCCATGAACGATCTCGCCGACCCCCTCCACCACCCCGCCCGCCTCCAGCACCATCGCTTGGTGGCCGAGGCAGACGCCGAGCACCGGCACACGGCCGCGGGCAAGTGTGAGCAGCGGAATTGTGCATCCTGCATCTTTCGGATGCCCGGGTCCCGGTGAGAGCACGATCAACGCGTTGTCTCGGAGCGCCTCGGAGAAGATACGCGCCGGATCGGCGGTATTCCGGAGAACCCGGACGGTCGCCCCGAGCCGCTCAAAGCTCTCAGCGAGATTAAAAACAAACGAATCTTTGTTGTCGACGAGCAGCACCGTTCGCTTCATGACGGACGCCCTTCTGCCAAGAAAGCCTCAGAAATTGCGATCGCTTCGAGGGTCGCCGCCGCTTTTCTTCGCGTTTCATCGGCTTCGAGTCGCGGCACAGAGTCGTGAACCACTCCCGCCCCCGCGCGGACGGTTGCGATCCCGTTCTCAACGACGGCCGAGCGAATGATGACCGCCGAATCGAAGGCGCCGCGACCGGTCGCGTAGCCGATCGCCCCCCCGTAGGCGCCGCGTCGGGTCGCTTCATGGACGCGGAGAAGTTCGAGGGCTCGTACCTTCGGCGCGCCGACGAGGGTCCCCATGTTCATCGCGGCGGCGATCGCATGGAACGCGTCAAGGCCGGCGCGAAGGATGCCGGTGACGCCGGAAACGAGATGCATCACGTGGGAATAGCGCTCGACGACGAGCAGAGGCTGCACGCGTCGGGTTCCCGTTCGGCAGACGCGCGCGAGGTCGTTCCGCGCGAGATCGACGAGCATCATGTGCTCGGCGACCTCCTTGTGATCGAGGCGGAGGTCGGCCTCCACGCGGTCGTCCTCGTCGGGCGTCGCTCCACGACGCCGGGTCCCCGCGATCGGGCGCACGTGGATACGAAGGTCGGTAGTATTGGACCGGCCGTCGCCGGCGTCGGCCCGCGCCGGCTCGGGTGTGACGCGGATCGACGTCTCCGGAGAGGCGCCAAAAAGCGTAAAATCTTGGTCACATAGAAAGAACTGGTAAGGGCTCGGGTTTCGCTCCCGGAGGACCCGGTAGGCAGCGAGCGGGTCGGTGCAGGATACACGGAACGAGCGCGAGGGGACGATCTGGAAGACGTCACCGGCCACGATGTGGGTCTTCATCGTCGCGACGATCGCCTCGTAGGCCCCAT
>JAAFHJ010000180.1:0-4435 GCA_013298325.1 Myxococcales bacterium
TGACCTATGTCCGATAAGACTTTGACGCTCTATCTTGCCGAATACGAGTCGGCCGGCGCCTGTGTCCACGCCGCGGAAAAGCTCCGCGACGCCGGGTACGCCGCTTTCGACGCCCACACGCCGTTCCCGGTCCACGGCATGGATCAAGCGATGGGACTGCCTGACAGCCGCCTTGGCTGGTTGGTTCTCCCCGCGGGTATCACCGGAGTTTCGCTCGGCTTCCTGATGATTTGGTGGATGAATGGGGTCGACTACCCACTCATCATCGGTGGGAAGCCGGCGTTTTCCATCCCTTCGATGGTCCCGATTCTCTTCGAGCTCACCATCCTCTTCAGCGCGCTGACGGCCGTCTTCGGCATGTTCGGCCTCAATCAGCTGCCGCGTCACCACCATCCGATCTTTAACTCGGACCGGTTCGCGTCGGCGACCGACGATAAGTTCTTCATTTCCGTCGAGAGCACCGACCCGAAGTTCAACCTCGAGAAGACCAAGAAGCTCCTCGAGGCGACCCATCCGACGAACATCGAACTCGTGGCCGACAAAGACGACGAAGTCTCGGAGGACGCGCCGTGAGATCCAAACTCGTTTTTGCGCTCATTCTCACCTCGTCAGCACTCGCCGCGTGCCGTGGTCAAACATCGAAGGACTCGCCGATTGTCGGCATCCGAAACATGTACGACCAGCCCCGCTACGACGTCCAGTCGGAGAGTTCTTTCTTTTCCGACAAGCGCACCATGCGTCCCGCGGTCGAAGGGGCCGTCTCTCGCGAGATGGAAACCGACCCGCGCCTCGTTAAGGGGCGCCTCGAAGACAACTCCGGCTACGTCCTGACGATTCCTCAAGAATCGGTCGCGAGCTTCGGTGGCATGGATCCGATGCTAAAGCGTGGCAAAGAACGCTACGGCATCTACTGCACCCCCTGTCACGACGGCACCGGCAACGGAAAAGGGGCCGTCACCGCACGCGCCCAGGCAGGCGGAGCAGCAGCCTTCCTCCCGCCGACGTTCCACCAGGACCGTCTCCGGCACATGCCCGACGGTCAGCTCTACGCAACCGTCGAAAACGGCAAGAGCAACATGCCCCCGTATGGGCAGATGCTCAGCGTCCACGATCGCTGGGCGATCGTCGCGTACGTGCGCGCGCTTCAGCTCGCTAACCCGCGCCTCGGGGACGAAAAGCCCGACGACCCGACGGCGACCGTTCAAGCGCCGGCCCCCGTTCCCGCCCATCACGTTGAGGTGAAGGCCGATCGCGTTGTGATCGACCATAAGATTCACTTCGCCGACGGAAGCGCAGTGATTGAGGCCGATTCAAACGACCTTCTTGCCGAGATCGCGGCGGTGTTGATCGCCAATCCGCAGATCTTGAAGATGGAAATTCAGGGGCACTCCAGCGCCGGAGGTGCCGCCGACGTCAATCTGCGACTTTCGGAAGCGCGCGCGAATGCTGTGCGCGATGCTTTGGTGCAGCGCAAGGTGCCCGGTTCCGTGGTTCTCGCAAAAGGGTACGGAAGCTCGAAACCGCTAGTTACTCCCGAGGCGACGGACGACGATAAGGAGAAAAATCGTCGCGTTGAGTTCGTTATCCTCGAAACGAAAGCGAACAAGTAGGCCCATGGCTTCCAACGTCGAAATTAGCGAAAAGAATTTCATGATCCGCGAAGGCGGCCCTTGGAGTTCTGCCTGGAAAGTTGCCGCCTTCATCGGCGCGGTCGGAGCCCTCACGGCGGTTGCCGGCGCGATGACGGCGGAGAACGCCCACCGGTTCGTTTACTCCTACATTTTCGGCTACTTCACCATTCTGACGATCGCGCTTGGGGCACTCTTCTTCGTGCTCATCCAGCGCCTCACGTCGGCTGGGTGGAGCGTTACCGTCCGCCGAGTTGCTGAGTTCCTCGCGAGCGGCCTCCCGGTCATGGCGGTGCTAGCGCTTCCAATCCTCGTCAATATCAAGCACTTCGACTGGTATGAGACCGTCGCTGGCACCCCCGCTGCTCATGCATCCCTTGTGGAGAAGCAGGCGCACGCGGAGGAGCACGCCGCTCCTGCCGGTGAGGCGAAGGCGGAGGCCAAAGAGCCCGCCAAAGAGCACGGTGCACCCGAACATTCCGTCGCGGCCGAGCACGGTGCGACTGCCGAGCACGCTGGCCACGAAGGGCATGACCCCAACCACGTCGCCCACCTCGAGACGGTCGATAAGAAGAAGGGGTGGTTCAACCTCAACTTCTTCTACGGACGCGCGGTTTTTTACATCCTCGCCTGGGTCATCCTCGGCACGATGTTCTTCAACCTCTCCGTTCGCCAGGACAAGTCGAAGGAAGTCGGACTTACCCTTCGCGCCCAGGCCGCCTCGCCGGTTGCGATGATGGCGTTTGCACTCAGCCTGACCTTCAGCGCCTTCGACTGGGTCATGGCGCTCGACCCCTCCTGGTTCTCAACGATTTTCGGCGTGTACGTCTTCTCGACGGCGGCCGTTGCGAGCCTCGCCGTCATCATCCTCATCACGATGAGCTTGCGTGACGCCGGCTACCTCAAAGGCGTTGTGAACGTGGAGCACTTCCACGATCTCGGCAAGCTGATGTTCGGCTTCAACGTCTTCTGGGCCTACATCGCCTTCAGCCAGTTCCTTTTGATCTGGTACGCCGGTCTCCCGGAAGAGACGACCTACTACCACTATCGTTGGGATGCGAGCGCTGAGCCGGGTGCTGGCGCCGGTCCCTGGGCAGGCGTGAGCCTCCTGCTGCTTCTCTTCCACTTCGTCGTCCCCTTCTTCTTGCTCCTTTCACGCAACGTGAAGCGCAAGCTCCCAAGCCTCAAGCTTGGCGCCGGGTGGCTCCTCGTGATGCACGCTGTCGATTGGTACTGGTTCGTCATGCCGAACTTCAAACACTACGCGTTTGAGTTTCACTGGCTTGATATCGCCTGTCCGATGGCGGTGGGTGGCATCTACTTCGCCTACGTCTTCTTCCGGATGACCAAGCACGCACTTATCCCGGTCGGGGATCCGCGCATTCAGCGTGCGATTCACTTCCACAACGCCTGAGGCACGATCATGGCTTTCGACAAATCCGGAACCCGCAATCGCGTCATCTTGATCGTCGCTTTCGGCACGGTCATCGGGCTGGGCGCACTCAAGTTCGTCTTCGACTCCTACTTCATCTCAATGGCGGAGGCGTCTGCCCAGGAAAAGCTCGCTTCTCCTGAGGCGCTTATCCGGCTCCGTGAAGAAGAGAAGAAGGCGCTTGATAGCGCGCCGATCCCTATCGACCAAGCGATGGCTCGCGTCGCCGCCGGGCGCGAAGGGGCGGGCGCTGCCATCGCTCCGCAGCCGTCCGACGATTTGGGCGCGATGAAGGGTTGGGCACAGCTCCCGAAGACTTTCGACACAGCCACTCCCCTCGTCGCGGCCCCCCCTGCTGCGCCAGTCGTAGTGATCGCGAGCGATGCGGGCGTCGATGGATCGACCACCCTCTCGCCGACCGCCGACGGCGGCTCTAAGCCCCCAACAGCAGACGCCGGCACCGCTGGCCACTGAGTTCACTATGGTCCGCCGGTTCCTCCCCCTCCTCGTTGCGCTCGCGTTACTGCTGGTGCCCGCTCTTGCGGGCGCCCAGTACACCGATCGCACGCGGGATCCCGGGACGCCGGTGGCCGATGGTCCGAAGCTGGAACATGTCGGGGTCCAAGAGCACCTCGGCGGAATCCTCCCCAAAGACGCGAGCTTTCGCGACGAGACGGGCGCTTCAGTCACGCTGGGAACCTACTTTTCCGGCAAGAAACCGGCGGTCCTCGTTTTCGCCTACCACTCTTGCCCGATGCTCTGCAGCATGGTGCTCGATGCGACGGTGAAGGGGCTCAAGGGGATCGATTGGACGGTCGGCAAGGAGTACGACGTCGTCGTACTTTCCATCGACCCGAAGGAAGAACTCGGCCGCACCAATCGGAAGCGGAACGAAATTCTTAGTAAATACGGTCGAGGCGACGGCCCCGCCTCTGGAATGCACTTCCTCATCGGCGACAAGGTCTCGATCGACCGCGCAGCTGATGCGGCTGGCCTCGAATACCAGTACGACGCAGCGTCGTCCCAGTACGGTCACCCGGCCACCATCATGCTGGTAGCCCCCAACGGTGAGTTCGCCCGCTACCTTTACGGGCTCGAATACTCTCCAAACGACCTGAAGATCGGCCTTATCGAGGCCTCGAAGGGGAACCACATCTCCACGATCGACCAGGTCATTCTCTACTGCTTCATGTACGACGGGAAACAATCCAAGTACGTCCTCGTCGCAAAAAACGTCATGAAGCTGGGCGGTGTCATCACCGCGTTACTTCTTGGTGGCACTCTTGCCCTGTTCTGGCTACGGGAGCGGCGTCGGAAAACCGGCGGCCTCCTTAGCCCGACCCCCCTCTCGCCGGCCGAAGACTCCGGCCCCTCC
>JAAFHJ010000180.1:4445-8663 GCA_013298325.1 Myxococcales bacterium
TTTTTTTCAGCTCCCGGTGGCCATGTCCACCGGGGCGGACGCCATCGACTGGCTCTATTATTTTATCTACTGGTTTAGCGTCGTATTCACCGTCGGTATCACCGCGGCGACGCTCTACTTTGTCTGGAAATACCGGCGTCGTAAGGGCGTATCCGCAGCACCCACCCAAGAGAACACGGCCCTCGAGCTCTCTTGGACGGTCCCGCCGGTGCTCCTCATCGTCTGGATGTTCCACGTGAGCTACTCGGCGTATATCCGCAACGCGGTCGCTGCCGACAACGCCCTCGAAATCCGCGTTCGCGGCGCCCGTTGGAACTGGAGCTACCAGTACCCGGACGGCACGCCGGAATCTGGGGACGCCCTCTACTTGCCGGTCAACAAGCCGGTGAAGATGGTCATGTCGTCGAGCGACGTTCTCCACGACTACTTCGTTCCGGCGTTCCGCCTGAAGAAGGACGTCGTCCCTGGGATGTACTCGCAAATCGCCTTCACGCCGAACCGGCTCGGCGAGGCGCAGGTCTTCTGTGCCGAGTACTGCGGTGCAGGCGCTGGCCCAACGGCCGGTGGTCACTTCTCGATGCTTTCGAAGATCAAGATCGTGACTGAGGCCGAGTACGAGGAACACCTCAAGAAGATCAAGGACATCCCTGCCGAACTCAAAGACAAAGAGAACGGCACCGCGCTTTGGGGCGAGCAGCTCTACAAGGGCAAGGGGTGCACCACGTGCCACAGCGTTGATGGAAGCGCCGCAACCGGACCGACCTTTAAAGGGGTCTGGGGACGGACTGAAACGCTCACCACTGGCGAGCAGATCAAAGTGGACGAGAACTACGTGCGCGAATCGATCCTTCGCCCGCAAGCGAAGATCGTAAAAACCTTTGAAAACGGCAACATGCCCCCGTTCGTCTTTACGGAAAAGCAGGTCGACGCGATCATTGCTTACCTAAAGACGACGAAGTGACGGAAAGAGACAGGGAAACCACCTCATGGCAACGGTAGCAACGCCGGGCCTCGGCGGAAAAACCGAGGCGCACGACCCGCACGAGAGTTATCTCGCGGAGAAGGGCCTGAAGTCCTGGCTCTTCACGCTTGATCACAAGCGGATCGGCATCATGTACCTCATCGGGGTACTCGCTGCGTTCCTTCTTGGCGGCATCCTCGCGCTGTTGGTTCGCCTCGAACTGTTCACGGCCGGCCGTACGATCATGACGGCGGAGCAGTACAACAAGGTCTTCTCGATGCACGGCATCGTGATGGTCTTCTTGTTTATCATTCCCGCCGTCCCGGGCGCGCTTGGGAATATCTTCTTGCCGATTCAGCTCGGCACGAAAGACGTCGCCTTTCCCCGACTGAACCTCACCAGCTTTTACGTTTGGGTGCTCGGGGCGGTGTTTGGCCTCTACACGATGATCCACGGCGGCGTGGACACCGGTTGGACGTTCTACACGCCCTATTCGTCGAAGTTCACCAACACGAGCGTCATCCCGATGCTCACGGCGGCGTTCATCCTCGGGTTCAGCTCAATCCTCACCGGCGTAAACTTCATCGCGACGGTGCACACGATGCGCGCGCCAGGAATGAGCTGGAAACGCCTCCCGCTCTTCATCTGGGCGCTCTACGCGACATCGATCATCCAGGTCCTCGCGACCCCGGTTCTCGCGATTACGCTCTTCCTGCTGATCTTCGAGCGCGCCTTTGGGCTGGGGATCTTTGACCCCTCGATGGGCGGTGACCCGGTTCTGTTCCAGCACTTCTTCTGGTTCTACAGCCACCCGGCCGTCTACATCATGATTGTCCCGGGCATGGGCGTCATCTCTGAGATTATCTGCACGTTTAGCCGTCGCGCTCCGTTCGGATACTTCTTCATCGCAATGTCGTCCCTCGGTCTCGCGCTCCTCGGCTTCCTCGTGTGGGGTCACCACATGTTCGTTGCCGGCATGAGCGAGTATTCGACGATGGTCTTCTCGGCGCTCACGTTTCTCGTCGGGATCCCGTCGGGCGTGAAGGTGTTCAACTGGGTTACGACGCTCTACAAGGGCTCGATCTCGTTGAAGTCTCCGATGCTCTACGCGCTCGGGTTCATCTTCCTGTTCACGATCGGCGGCCTCACTGGCCTCTTCCTCGCGATGCTCGCCGTCGACGTGCACCTCCACGACACCTACTTCGTTGTCGCGCACTTCCACTACGTCATGGTCGGCGGTACCGTCATCGCGTTCGTCGGTGGCCTCCACTACTGGTGGCCGAAGTTCACCGGCAAGATGTACAACGAAGGAATGGCGCGGGCCGCTTTCGCGCTCGTCTTCATCGGCTTCAACGTCACCTTCCTTTCCCAGTTCGTTCTCGGCTCGCGTGGCATGCCGCGCCGCTATTACGACTACCTTCCCGAGTTCCAGTCGCTTCACCAGGTCTCCACGATCGGCTCGTGGATCCTTGGCCTCGGCTTTCTCGTGATGCTGGTGATGTTCATTCAGTCGCTTCAGCAGGGGAAGGATGCGCCGCGTAATCCTTGGGGTTCCGCAGCTCTCGAGTGGCAGACGCCGACGCCAATCCCCTTCCACAACTTCGTCGACCAGCCGGTGATCACCCGCGGCCCTTACGACTACCACCTCGCGACCGAGGCGGAACTCGACGAAGGGTACGCGCCCGGCGAACGCCCCGCCGATGCCGACGACTGAATGGCCCGAGGCTGTGGTCAGCATCGCTGGCCGCAGCCCCTTCCTTCTTTTTCCGAACCCAGGTATGGCGTGATTAGACGCCCCGCCGCCCTTGACCGAGTCTAGTCGGCGGGCGTCAAAGTACCGGGAGTCGGCTCTGAACCGAGAAATCCCTGGAGTCTCTACGATGAGCAGCGAAGCGGCAACCGCCGACGCCACCACGGAAGTGCCCGAAGGTCACGACGACCACGGACACGACGAGCACGGTCATAACGACCACGCCCATCCCTCCTACTTGGCGCACCATTTCGATACGCCCCAGCAGCAGTTTGATGCGGCCAAGGTGGGCATGTGGGCGTTCCTCGTGCAGGAACTCCTGTTCTTTAGCGGCATTTTCGTCGCCTACGGGATTTTCCGCAGTTGGTATCCGGAGATGTTCTCCGCGGCCGCGCACCAACTCGACCGCCCCATCGGTGCCGGAAACACAATCGTGCTTCTCGTGTCGAGCCTCACGGCCGCGCTCGCAGTGCGCGAAGCCCAGCTTGGTCGGAAGGCCGGAACGAGCCGCTACCTGCTCTTGACGATCTTGTGCGCCCTCATCTTCCTGGGCGTCAAGAGCTACGAGTACAACCACAAGTTTCAGGCGGGCCTGCTCCCCGGGCACTTCTACCACCCCCACCTTCACCACCTCGTTGAAGGCTCTCCGGCGCTCCCGGAGAATGCACATATCTTCTACTCGATCTACTTCATGGCGACGGGGATCCATGCGATCCATATCCTCGTCGGGATCGGTGTCCTTACCTGGATTTGGCGGCGCAACGAGCGCGGCGACTTCTCCAAGGAATACTACGCAGGCGTCGACATCGCGGCCCTCTATTGGCACCTCGTCGACCTCGTCTGGATCTATCTTTTCCCGCTCCTCTACCTGATCGACTGAGCTGAAGGCCGACCATGAGTGATTCGCACCACGCCGCTGCCGATGACGGAATGATTCATTCCCACGTCGAGCCGGTTAGCCACTACCTCAAGATCTTCAGCGGGCTGATTTTCTTCACGCTCGTCACTGTGGGTCTCAGCTACGTCCACCTCGGCGCAATGAACCTCGCGATCGCCATTTTGATCGCGAGCGTGAAGGCCACGCTTGTCGTTGTCTTCTTCATGCATCTTCGGCATGACAACAAGTTCAACGCGACGATCTTCGTCTGCGGGCTCATGTTCATCGGCGTGTTTTTTGCCTACACGACGAACGATACTGCCCGCCGCGAGAACGAGATCAATGATGTCTCCGGCAATCATGTCTACCTCGGCGAGTCCGAGAAACATGCGCCGGGCGGCTTCGAACCTCCGAAGCGCATTGTGGAAGGCGCGAAGGAAAAGCACGAAGGAACGACGAACAGCGAGCATCACTGAGTAGATTCATCAGGTGCTCAAGAGTCGAGGCGAACCATCGAGGTTCGCCTCTTCTTTTTTGTCGACGGGCCTTGGGGATCCCCGGAATCCCCGATACCTTCCCCCAATGATCCCGTCCTCGTCGGTTCCGGTGCAATGGCGCACGGAGCGACGG
>JAAFHJ010000018.1 GCA_013298325.1 Myxococcales bacterium
AATCGAGCTCCAGGTAGGCGGGCTCAATCTGCTCGACGGAGAGTCCCGGTGGGACCTTCACCAGGTTTGCGTCGAGGAGCACGCGCTTGGGCGTCCCCTGGCGCAAGTCGACTTCGATCTTGCCGAGTTCATCGGCATGCACGTCATCGAGGACGATTTTCGGCCCCCGCACGGTGACGCGCACGCGTGGCGGCAGCGACGTCATGAGAATCTTTGCTCCCCCTTTCGGGGGCGGAAGCGCGTCGAGACGGACCTCGAGCGTGTGCTGGGTGTCCTGGCTGCCATGAACCATCGCGTAGAGGACGATCGCGACGACCAGGCTGATCGCCTTGAGACCGACGTTTTCGGTGACGGCCCCACGAAAGAAGGCAAGCGCTTTCACGGCGTTCCTTTCGGTGTAGACCGCACAGAAGTAGGCGGCGGCGAGTCGTCATCGCCGGCGTCGGGGAGCTGGGTCGTGGAGGCTTGTGCCATCGGTCGCGTGACCGGCTCCTCCTTCGGTTTGTCGACCTTTGATTCGCGCGCTTCCAGGGCGCGGCGCGCCTCGGGGAGCGTCGCGGGGGGCGGTGTGTGGGCGCGCGCCAACGCCGGCGGCAGCACGGAAATTCGCCCGGAGCCGGTCTTCAACTCCCCGGATTCGCTCGTTGTTCGGCCAACGCCCGAGAGCGTCTTGAGGGCGGCCGGTGGGAGGGAACCGCGGCTTGCCGTCGGGAGCGGTGTGGGCGCCGATGGCGCAAGAATCCGCGAATCGGGACGCCCATCCTTGCCGCGCTCTTTGGCAACGGCGGAGGTCATCTTGGCTTCGTTCTTGCGGTCGGCGATCGGCTCTTTCGTCGCAATCCCAAACAAACCAAAGAGCGCCTGACGGAGCGAGGTGCCGTCGAGATTGGAAATAATATTCCCCTGAAAGCAAACGGAGATCGTTCCGCGCTCTTCGGAGACGACAACAACGACCGCATCGGTCTCTTCGGTGATACCGACCGCCGATCGATGGCGCGTACCGAGTGCCTTGTCGAAGTTTTTGGCCTCGGGCATCGGAAAGAATACACCGGCTTCCGCGATACGAAGGTTGCGGACGATCACCGCGCCATCGTGGAGCTTATTCACCCCTTCAGGCACGAAGAGAGAGACCAAAAGGTCGCGCTGGAGAGCGGCGTCGATCTCCGTCCCGGAGCTTGCGACGAACTCGTCAACGTTCGCGTTTTGTTCAAAAAGGATGCTGGCCCCCATGCGATGGCGCGCCAATTCGGTGGCGGCGGCGACGACTTCGTCAATCGCTTTGGCCTCTTTTTGGAGGCGGGCCCCCGGCAAGAAGTTCGGCGCGCCGACGCGAATGAGTGCCCGGCGAATGTCGTTTTGAAAGACGACGACGACAACGAGCGCAATCGCAGAAAGAACGCCACTCAGGAGATTGAAAAGCGTGACGAGCCCTACCCGTTGCGCGACGAGATAGACGGCAAAAATGATGCCGAGTCCGCTCGCCATTTGCATCGCGCGCGTGCCGCGAACGACGAGTAAAACGCGGTAGACGGCCCACGCCACGATAAACAAATCGGCCAGATCGATGACGACCTGAAGCAGCGGACGGCGGGCGAAGAGATGAAAGAATCCGTCGAGCACTAGGCGGCCCTCCCGCCCCGGAGGAGCTTCGCAAATGCGAGCGCACGGACGGTATCGCCGACGTCATGGACGCGGACGTAGGAGACGCCAGCCGCTTGCGCGTGGAGGGCGACGGCGAGGGAGGCCCCGAGACGCTCCGACGGCGGCTCCCCGTGGAGGGAAAGCACCGATTTTCGGCTCGCTCCGACGTAGGTTGCAAACGGGGACGCGGCAACGAATCGCGGCAATTCACGAAGAATTGCAAGACTATGCGCGCTGCTCTTGTCGAAGCCGATCCCCGGGTCGAGGATGATTTTTTCCGGCGCGACCCCCGCCGCGCACGCGCGGTCGGCGGCTTCTAGCAGTTCGCCAAGGACCTCATCGACGACCGCGCGGTAGCTCGCCTCCGGCACGTCCCCGAAGCCGCGGAGCTGACTCTGCCCGCCTCGTGCGTGGGAGAGCACAAAGAAGGCGCCGTGGGCGGCAACTACGGCGGCAAGGTGCGGGTCGTCGCCGAGGCAGGATACGTCATTGATCATGGTCGCGCCCGCACGCAGCGCCGCGTCTGCAACGGCGGCGCTGGTCGTGTCGACGGAGACGGGGCCGACGGCCGCGAGGGCAGAAACGAGAGGAAGTACGCGCGAGATCTGCGCGTCGGCGGATACCCGTGGCGCGCCAGGCCGCGTCGACTCTCCGCCAATATCTACCCACGCCGCGCCCGCTTCAAATGCAGCAACTCCGCGAGCACGCCGCGTCTCAAGCGAGCTTTCTGCGCCATCAAAGAAGCTATCGGGGGTCGCGTTGAGGATCGCCACCACCGCGGTTCCGGGCGGCGGAGCGGCCGTCGAGGGCGGAGAAAGTTGGACGGCGACCACGGAAGCGGCCCCTAGCAGACGGCGGGATTTTGGGCAAGCTTCGTGCCAACGACGGGAGGGCGAGCTAGTCGTCGAGAATCGTTGTGCTAATCTCGGAGGGATTCGACGCGAATCCGCGCACGGCCGGCGCGAGGCGGCCGCCCCACCGAAGGGCGGCGCAACGAGACCGCGAGCGCCACGCGAGGTGTGGTAGCGGTCCGTCGAATGAGCGAGACGAGCTTCGTCAAATCCCTCTTCTTCGGCGCGATCGAGGGGCAGGCGCTCTTCCCCTACCCGCTCCCCGGACTCCCCGAGCGCCAGGCGCTGACCCCCCTCCTCGACGGGCTCCGGCGGGCCGGCGACAAATACGTCGACTCCGCACGCATCGACCGAGACGGAACGATCCCGGAGGGGGTGCTTGCGGCGTTCGCCAAGACGGGAATTCTTGGGATGAGCGCCCCAAAACGCCTTGGCGGCCTCGGCCTCTCGCTGACGTCGGCGGCCCGCGCGGTGGAGGAGCTCGCGGCGATCGACGGATCGCTCGCGACCTTCGTCGGCGCCCATCACTCACTCGCCCTTCGAAGCATCCTCTTGTTCGGCACCGATGCCCAGAAAGAGAAGTTCATTCCGCGGCTTGCACGCGGCGAAGCCTATGGTGCCTTCGCGCTGACCGAGACCGGAGCCGGCAGCGACGCCGGCGCGCTCGCGACTTTCGCCGAACCGACGACCGGCGGCTACCGCCTTCGCGGTGAAAAAGTCTGGGTGACGAACGGAGCCGAAGCCTCTATTTTTGTAGTATTTGCAAGGACTTCCGCCCCCGAACAGGGAAAGAAGCCGCGCATCACCGCGATGATCGTCGAACGGGGGCCGGGCGTCTCCGTCGTCGACACGGCGCACACCCTTGGCGTCCGCGGCACTTCGACGACGCGAGTGATCTTTGACGACGTCTTCGTCCCCGATGAACACGCCCTCGGCGAGCGCGGTCGCGGGTTCAAGGTCGCCATGGGGACTCTCGCCGAGGCCCGTCTACCGCTCGCCGCCGGCTGCCTGGGCCTCGGCAAGAAGGTGACGAAACTCACCACGCAACGCGCCGTCGAACGCCGCGCATTTGGAAGGCATATCGGCGACTTCGGCCTTGTCAAAGACATGGTCGCTGAGAACCTCGCCGAACTCTACGGCCTCGAAAGCGCCACCTATCTAGGCACCGGCCTCTACGACGCAGGCCCCTGGGACACGACCCTTGAGAGCGCCTGTTCGAAGGTCCTCGGTTCAGAAATCGCCTGCCGAACGACCGAGCGCGCGCTCCGGATCGCTGGCGGTACCGGGTTCTCCGACGAGCTCCCCTTCGAACGATTGTTCCGCGACGCGCGCGCCAACCTCACCTTCGAAGGCACCAATGAGATTCTCCGCTGTTTCATCGCATTGAGTGGGATGGCAGGGCCGGCTCGCGAACTTTCGGACGTCGCGCGCGCCATGCGAGAACCGGTAAAAGGGTTCGGACTTCTTTCCGATTTCGCCCGCCGAAAGGCCAAGACCGCCTTCGGACGTGAGCGCCTCCTCGGCGTCCATCCGGCCCTCGCCGCGGAAGCGGCGATCTTCGAAGAGTACGTCGTTGAATTGGCGAAGTACGTCGACAAGATGCTCCGCAAACACGAAAACAACATTGCAGAAATGCAGTTCGCCCAGAAACGCGTGAGTGGGATTGTGATGGAGCTGTACGCCATCGGCGCCTGCCTCGCACGAACGACCCGCGCCATGCAGGAACGGGGCGAAGAGGGGGCTCGCCGCGAGTACGACCTGTGTGCGCTCTTTGTCGGCACCGCCGCGAAGCGCCTCCGAGACTACGTAGAGGCGTGCGAGAAAAACGACGATCCACTCCGCAAGGCGGTGGCTCAGAAGGCCTATTTGGACGGGGGCTACCCGCTCGACATCTTCTAAGATTCCCCTGTTTTAGGGCGAATCTTACCAGTTCGACGCGCGCCCCTCCCTCGGGCACTGAGTGCCGACCTTTGTCCGCCTACGGAGAGCGGCTCCGTCAGGATGCACGGCCGTTCATTTTCGGGTGCGCGTGGGGAATCGTCCCGTGTCAGATTCAGCGGTCGTCCCCGACGCCCCGCGCACGTGCCACCTCCACGGCATACACGACGGTTCGTCGGGCCCTTCCTCCGCCCACCCCCCCTTTGACGAAAGCGAACCTATGACCGCCCCCGCCCGCCTGCCCTCGTTTTGGCGCTCTCGACGCTTGGAAACGTTCGCACCGGCGCTCGCGGCCCTCTTCGGAGCCAGCGCACTCGTGGTCGCCTGCTCGTCCGGCGACGGAGAAACCCCGGCCAGTGACGCAGGCGCGGACACCGCAGTTCCGACACCAGACGCCGGGACACCGGTCGTCGATGCCGGCCCCGCTGACACCGGCCCCGTCGGGTGCGGCGTCGGATTCGCAGCGAAATGTAGCGTGGGCGAGATCTGTGGGAAAGATGCAGACTGCACAAGCAGCAACTGCGTCGGCTCGGTCTGCAAGAGTCCATCCTGCACCGATGCGAAGCGAGACGGGGACGAAGTCGGCATCGATTGCGGCGGCACCTGCGCGCAAAAGTGCGACGGCGAGGCCTGCGCCATCGACGGCGACTGCAAGAGCCGCATTTGTTTGGACCTCGTCTGCAAGCCATCGGGCACGAAGACCTGCGGCGTCGGAGCGGCGGTCGCATGCACAAATGGCGCTCTTTGCGAGCAGGACAAGGACTGCGCATCGCTCTATTGCTCGGGGAACATTTGCGCCGCCCCCGATGCCGCGTCCCACCAGGACGGCCGCGCCAATGCCGGCGAAACCGGTATCGATTGCGGCGGCGTCGTCAAAGCGACGGCCCCCTGCGCGGGCGGCCAGGCATGCAACGATTCGACCGATTGTATGGGCGCCTGCAACGCCAACAAGACTTGCAACGCTCCGGGCCCGAACGACGGCAAAAAGAACAACGGCGAGACCGATATCGACTGCGGCGGACCGAACGCCCCGAAATGCGCGCCAGGGAAGACCTGCCTGGCCGCCACCGATTGCTTCGGAAGCTACTGCCCCGCGGGCGGAAAATGCGTCGCCCCGACGCATAGCGATGGCGTCAAGAACGCTGGCGAATCGGACGTCGACTGCGGCGGTGCAGCCCTCGTCGAGGGGCCGATCAACCTGCCGGCGGCGGCGAAATGCGCATTGAAGAAGGCGTGCGCCGTCGATAGCGATTGCACGAGCACCGTATGCAATGCAGCGACCAAGACCTGCGTTCAGGCCCGGTCCTGCAGCGCGGGGACCGCCGGTGTGACGACGTGCGGTCAGAAGGAGGTCGGCGACGCAAACAGAGTTCACGACAGCTGCTGCACGTCCCTCCCGCTGCCGACACGCAACACAAAACGCCTGGATAAATACGAGATTACCGCCGGCCGATTCCGGAATTTTATTGCGTCCAACGGGCCGAACGTAAAGCAGTTCGTGCAGAACTACATCGCCGCCAACCCGGCTTCCCAGCTCAAGGCGTTTACGGCGATCAACCCGGGGGTCGTCGACCTGTATCCGACGACCGACGCAACGAATGTTCCCGTGAACCTCGTCGCCCAGATGGGGGCAATCACCATGGACAACTACGACGGCATTCGTGGTTGTTACAATTGGTACGATGTCAACAATCCGGACAATGGCGCCTACGGCCACGCCGCCTACTGGCAGCCGGCCGCCTCCCTCGCCGGCTACGGCGTTCCGCCGCGGGTCATGCCGAAGGACGACCTCGACGCGAAGTCGCTCAATTGCGTAACCCCCATGATGCTGGCGGCATTTTGCGCCTGGGACGGCGGTGAACTCGCGACCCTCGCCGACTTCCAAGACGCCTGGGGCGCGACGACGTTCCCCTGGGGCAATGCCGACATTCAGCGCCCGAACTACAACTGGTGCAACTCGGATGCCGGAGAACGCCTGGGCGGATTTAACTGCGGAGCTGGCATCTTCTACGAATATCCGATCGTCAATCGCGCCCGTGACGTCGCCGGGCGCTTCGCCGCCCCGGGGCGCTTCCCCCTCGACTTGAGCACCAACAAAGTCAATGGCGAAGGTTGGTACGACCTCTACGGAAATCTCGCCGAGTACACCGGTGACTTCTCGGCCTCGGCAAATGTCTTCTGCGACTACAGCGCCGGCCCCGGCGCCGGTCCGACGGCGTGCGCGCGAGGCAACCAAAACGGGAATCTCGGGACGCTTCGCCTATCCAACGTCCCCAAGTCGGGAATCATTGGCGTAAGCTTCGAAGGCCATCAGTATGGCCGCGGCACGACCGGCGGCTTCGCGGCGACCTTCCAGTACGGGAAGTTCGGCGGGCGCTGCGTGCGCCCCCTCTGACTTCTCGAAGGCGCTGCCGCTTCAAATGCTCTTCTTGCGGCACGCAACGTAACATCGTCTCGCACTCATTCCGCTCGCCCTGCCCGAGGTAACGAACTATGCGCCGAATTCTTCCTGCCGGTTTTCTGTTTGCCTCGATGGCCTATGTCGTGGTCGCCTGTTCGGGCTCCGAAGGCGGGGGGGGGACACCCACGGAGGACGCCGCCGTCGACGGCGCTACAGAGCCCGATGGCGGCGCTAACGGCGACGGCGCCGTGAAGACCGATGGCGCGACGACCGATGGCGGCAAGCCGGTCGTTGACGCCGGGGACCCCTGCGGCGCCGGAAAGCCTCGCTTTTGCAAAGATGGCGAAGGGTGCGCCGCCGATGGCGATTGCACAGGGAAGAACTGTGCGTCCGGCGTTTGCACCGCCGCGAAATGCGACGACAAGAAGCAGGACGGGGACGAAGTCGGCATCGACTGTGGCGGGAGCTGCCCGGTCAAGTGCGACGGCGCCGCTTGTGGCGGGGACGCGGAGTGCAAGAGCAACATCTGCTTCAACAGCACCTGCGCGCCGCTCGGGACGAAGACGTGTGGCATCGGCCTCCCTACCCCGTGTGAGAACGGCAAGGACTGCGCCCAAGATGCTGATTGTGCTACGAATTACTGCACTGCGGCCAAGTGCGCCGCCGTCGACGCTGCCGCCCACCAGGACGGTCGCGCGAACGCCGGCGAGACCGGCGTCGACTGCGGTGGGGTGATCGCCGCGACGACCCCGTGCGCCGCCGGCCAGGGCTGCACCGTAGATGCAGACTGCACCGGTCTCTGCAACGCCAACCAAAAATGCGACGCGCCGAGTGCCGACGACGGGAAGAAGAACAACGGCGAAACCGACGTCGACTGCGGCGGCGCCAACGCCCCCAAGTGCGCGCCGACGCAAGCATGCGCGGTGGCGGCCGACTGTTTCGGGGGCATCTGCACGAATAACGCATGCGTCGCTCCGAGCCACGGCGACGGCATCAAGAACGCCAACGAGACCGACGTCGATTGTGGCGGCACCGCGTACGTCGTTGGGCCGATCAACCTCCCGGCAGCGGGGGGATGCAACGACGGTAAGACGTGTGCCGCCGACAAAGACTGCAAGACGAACGCCTGCGATCCGACGACGCTCAAATGCGTGACTGCGCGCTCCTGCCGGACCACTTCGAAAGCAGGCATTGCAACCTGCGGCGCCGGCGAAGCGACGACGGCCGGCGTTCCTGCAGGGACGAACGAGAGCTGCTGCGTGTCGCTCCCGCTGCCGTCGACCCCCGCCGTCCGTATGGACAAATACGAAATTACGGCAGGCCGCATGCGCCAATTTGTGAGCGAAGTCGGCACGTTGAAAGACGCGAACAACGTCGCCTACGGCGCAAACATCGCCAAGTGGGCCGCCGACCAGATCACCGCAAACAATGCGGTGGGTCAGTCGCTCTCGGCCCAAATCCCCGCAGGAATTCGGGATTTGTTGCCCGCTTCGGCCGCCGCGAATGCTGCATTGAACTCGGTCATTCAGCTCGGCGCGACGAGCGTCGATAGCCGCACGCCCAGCGGCTACCAGGGCTGCTACGCGGGGCCGGGCGCCTACGGCCACTCGACCTACTGGCAACCGAACGCCACCCTCAATGCCGCCGTCGGCTACACCCGCGCCTACGGGCAGAACGTCCTCGACCAGAAGTCGATGAACTGCGCCCCCTACTGGCTCTTTGCCGCCTTCTGCGCGTGGGACGGCGGTCAGTTGCCGACGATGACGCAGGTCGCCGACGCCTGGGGCGCCGCCCAGTACCCGTGGGGCGCGAATGCCCTCACCTACGATACCGTTGGCCGCCCCTCCGCCGTCGCAACGACAGTAAACTGGGGAAATGGCCTCGAAAATGGCCGCTTCTACGCCTGGCCGAATTTCCCGGGCGCCGTCGACACCGACACGTCCGTGTATATTGCAGCACCGGGCCGCTTCCTCATGGATGTCACCAGCACCAAGTCGCTTGGGCAAGGGTGGCAGGATCTCGGCGCGAACCTCCTCGAGTGGACGCAAACTTCGGGGAGCTGCGCGGGGCGGAAGGGCTGCAACGAATTCTGCGACTACACGGGGACCGGCGGCGGGGCGACCGATCCGATCTGCAACTACAACGACCCGCAAGGCACGCCGAAGACGGGCGTCATCCGGAAGAATGCCGTGATGCCGGCCTACGCGGTCGTCGGCGGCTCCTGGGAAGGGCACCAGTCGTTTGGTAAAGTCGTCAATGGCTTGAACACCTACGACTGGACGGCAACCAATAAGGCCTTCTTCCGCGCCTATCCGAACAACAATCCCGCCTACTTCCCGGCACAGACCCAGTACGGAAAGTTCGGCGCGCGCTGCGTGCGCCCCGCGAACTGAGTCAATTCCAAGACTTCGCACGGACGTCTCTGCCCTCTTTGGGTGGAGACGTTCTTTTTTCGGCGAGCGAAAGCGGGAAGGGATGTCCGAAAAACTGCAACTGTGAATGGCAGGTTCCTGGCCTTGATGTTCCGAGCCGCTTCGCAAAGACTCTTGGCAATGTCTTTACGAGTCCTTCGCCCCCGCTTCCCGCTTGCCCCCGCACTGATCGCGTTCGGCGCCACCGCATTGGCGATTGTTGCCTGCTCGGGCGGTGACGCGGGGCCCCCCGCCACCGATGACGCGGGCGGCGATGCAGCCCCCATCATCGATTCGGGCTCCGACGCGGATACGGCCGACGTCGGCCCCGCCGATACCGGCCCCGGCGGCTGTGGCGTCGGATTTTCGGCGAAGTGCGACGTGGGCGAGGTCTGCGGAAGTGATGCCGACTGCGCGCTCGGCAATTGCGTCGGGAGCGTCTGCAAGAGTGCATCCTGCACCGATGGAAAGCGCGATGGCGACGAGGTCGGTGTCGATTGCGGCGGCGTCTGCCCGCAAAAATGCGATGGCGAAGCGTGTGCCGCCGACGGAGCATGCAAGAGTCGCATCTGCTTGAACCTCGTCTGCGCGCCAAAAGGGACGAAGACGTGTGGCGTCGGCACGGCAACCCCCTGCGTGAACGGTTTGCTCTGTGAGCAGGACAACGACTGCGCATCCGTGTATTGCGCAGGCAATCTCTGCTCGGCGCCAGACGCCGCCGCCCACCAGGATGGCCGAAGCAACGCCGGCGAAACTGGCGTCGACTGCGGCGGCACCCTTCGAGCGACAACCCCCTGTGCAGCCGGCCAGGCGTGCGTAAGTAGCAACGATTGCACCGGTCTTTGCACGAATAACCGCTGCGTGGCGCCGACGTCGGCCGACGGGAAGAAGAACAACGGCGAGAGCGACGTCGATTGCGGCGGCCCCAACGCGCCGACGTGCCTGATCGGAGGGACGTGTACGAAAGCGGCGGACTGCCTCACAAGCGCCTGTCTCGCCGCGACGGGCAAGTGCACCGCTCCGCAGGCGGGCGTCAAAGACGCCAACGAAACCGACATCGACTGCGGTGGCCCCGGGATCCACGAGCGCGGCTACAACTACGACGCCCCGCGGTGCGCCCTCGCGAAAGGCTGTTCGGCGAACACCGACTGCGGAAGTGGCATCTGTTCTCAAACGCAAAAAGTCTGTATTTTCGCCCCTTCGTGCGCGAACGGAAGTGCCGGCATCTCCACCTGCGGACGTGGGGAGGTCGGCGCAGCGAACGCCACCCACGAGAGTTGCTGCTCGACCCTTCCCCTCCCGGCTACGCCAGCCGTCAGTCTGGATAAATACGAACTGACGTCCGGACGCATGCGGCAGTTCATTGCTGCCGTCGGTCCCGATATTCGTGGCTGGGTCGCTGCGCAAATCGCCGCAAATACGTCGACTGGCCAAGTTCTCAATTCGCAGATCCCTGCGAATCTCCGGGACATGCTCCCCAATACGGCGAACCCTTCAGCCCCTCTCAATCTGCCAATTCAGCTCGGCGCGACGACCATGGACTCGAATCGTCCAAGCATGGTTCAGGGCTGTTACGTCGGAAAGACCGCCTACGGTGCTTCCACCTATTGGCAACCGGAAGCGGTCTACCAGGCCCTCTATGGCGCCGATTCCCGGCCGGGCGGTCGCCTCTACCCGCAGGCCGAATATGATGTAAAGTCGATGAATTGTGCCCCGTACTGGATGTACGCCGCCTTCTGCGCCTGGGACGGCGGGCGCCTGCCGACGGAGACCGAATTCCGCGACGCCTGGGGCGCGACGAACTACCCGTGGGGGACGGCAGCATTCACCTTCAAGAGCCGCAAAACCGATTTGATCGCTGCGTTCCCCGCAGAACCGGACGCGACGCTCTACGAAAAGACCGTCAATTGGTTCAACAACGACCCGGCGGCGCGCTGGTACCACTACCCAGGTTTTGGCGATCCCGCCGATCTCAGCGGCTACATCTCGGCGCCGGGCCGCTTCCCCCTCGATATCACCACGAAGAGGGCCGCGAATGGCCAAGGATGGATGGATCTTGGCGCCAATATGATGGAAATTTCAGCGATTCAAGCGTTCGGGAGCGACCGCTTCTGCGACTACAGCATCACGAACGGCCCTGGCGACGTGGTGAATCCAGGCGCCTGTACGTTTACCGCGAACGGGCAGACGACCTACGGCGTCCTCCGCAAGGCGAGCGGCGTTCAGACCGCCTACTGGGCCGGCGGCTCCTGGGAAGGGCACACGAACTTCGACCACAACAATCCCGGGTTCGGCTTCCGCTCCTACGGGTTCGGCGCGCAGACCCAGTACGGGAAGCTCGGTGCTCGCTGCGCGCGCCCGACGCCCCAGTAGGCCGGCCTTCCCCAGCAAAAAACCAAGCGAAAAGCCCGCGGTCGACGACTGCGGGCTTTCGCCATTTTCCGCGCGCGATTCCGATCAGGGTTTCGAGCGGAGCTCGAGGAGCACGCCGGTCGTCCCAACGTCGACCGAGATCCAGAGGTTCCCGCTCGCGTCGGTGAAGACGGAGAAGGCGTCGGCCTTGCTACCGTAAGTGATGGCGTCAGTGACCTTGCTGCCGGTCGTCGCGAGGGTCGTCCCCGCCGTGTACGCCTGGGCGTAGGCAGTGGTTTTCCCTTCGTATTCAGGGAGTTTCACGACAAGCCACCCCTTGTTGGCTCCCACGGGCTTGGCGGCCGCGAGCTGGCGCACGCCGCTTGCATTGCTGTCGGTGAGGCCTGTCGTACCGCCGACGATCGGGGCGACGACGGCGTCGAGGTTCGCGCGCGGCGCGCCGTAGACGACATCGGACGGGTTGTTCCCGTAGTAGCTGGCGGCGACGAAGACGTTTCCGTCGGCATCGGCGGCGACCGGCCCGGAAGAGCCGCTCCACGTGATGAGCTTGCGGGGCGCCGGGCAGTTGCCCGACGGGACGAGCGCGCCGTTGCAGATTTTGCTGACGTAGAGGGCATTTTCCGAGGTCGAAGAGGCGGCCGCGGAAAGCGGCGAGAGGCCGGCGTAGACGACGCTATCGCCGCCCGCCGTCGCCACACCGACGCCGTCGAAGAAGCCGTTCACCTTCGCGCGGCTCGTGACGGTCTGCAGGGTGACGTCGTAGCCGAGCAATTCGCCGGGGAAGCCGGCCCCGCTCGCCGTGTAGGAATCGAGGGAGAGGGGCGCCGTCGGGAGGTCAAAAAGGCCAAGGCCTGCGAAGCGTTGCGCGGGGACGTTGCTCGGATCGGCGAGCGTGGCGACGGTGAAGGTCGCCGTCGTGCCGGTCGCCGGAATCGCGACGCGGGCGACGCCGCGCTTGGCGTTCGGAGAGCCGGAAACTGCAAACGAATCGGAGATCATCGGTCCGCCGTGGCGGCCCCAGACGGCGCCGGTCGCGCGCGTGCCGACCGTGTAGCGGTGGACGACGCCAAACGGGAAGTTCGCGGCCAGCGAGACCTCAGCGGCATAGGCGGTCGCGTCGAGGAACGGGAGCGGCCCGGCGTCGACGGCGGCGTCGGCGGCCACATTTCCAGCATCTGGGGAGCTGTCGGCGGCATTTGCATCGGGCGCGGCGTCTCCAACACCGCCGTCGGTCTGCGTACCGCCGTCGGCCGTCACGACATCGTCGGCGGCGTCATCCCCGCAAGCGACAAGCGCAAAGCCGCCAGCAGCGAGCAGCAGGGCGAGAGAAAAAGATGCAGTCTTCATGGAAACTCCAGAGTCGCCGATGGCGACGACGGGGGGATCGACCGCGCGCCTCCCGCGAAGGCGCACGTCAGTCGGGCGCGTTAGGCGCAAAACCGACTTAATTCCGAGCGTTTACCCCGGCTCGTGGAACTACGAGTCGAGGGCTGCGAAACGCCCCCCGCGGAGCGTGAACGCGGCGTTCGAGCAGAGCTCGCACGGTTCTCGGTAGGTCTTCGGACTCACGGGCGCGTCTTTCGACTCCTACCGGGGACCGCTTCCCAGGCGGTAGCCCAGTGCGCGGAGGTCCCTTTCGTTCCCGTTCACCGCTGCGGGGCAGTTCCGGATTTGCACCGGATTCCCTGTTCGCCCCGACGGTGGCCTTGGAAGTGCCGCCGTCGAAACACCGTGAACGGCCCGGCTCTTACGACTCGCGTCGGTCGCCTGTCAATCGACCCGGTGCCGGCGACGCCGAAGCGGCCACACGCGCGCGAAGGAGGGCGGCAAACGGGACCGAAGGGAGCGTACGTCCATCGACCGTCGCGAGGGCATCGACCTCCGGAAAATCTCCGGTACCGAGCTCAACGGTCGTGAGGCCCTCGGCGCGCCATTCGTAGAGGTCGTCGCTGTACTCGCCGCGAAGAAGGAGCGATGCGTGACTCGTCGGTCGAAAGGTTTCTCGCGAAGCCGCAGAGCCGTCGACCACGACGCCGCTCGCGACGCGGAGAACAACGCCGTTCGGGACGTCGATGATTCGGAGGGCGCCCGCCCGTCCAAGGTGCTCGCCGGTTTCTCCGACCGTCTTCGCGAGGATCGACGTTTCTGCGCGCGGCGTATCCCCCACAAAGACGCAATGAATCGCAAGCGCCGGGCAAATCTCAGCTGTGGAGTCCTCGTAGATTTGCAAGAATGCTTCGTCGGAAATAGCCCATTGAAGAAGAAGGATATGACCTTTGTCTTCAGGAAGAAGCACGGTAAAGTCGTCGTCGATTCCGAGCGGTTCCGGCGGCGGCCCGCGGCGGGTGCGCGCCTCTCCTGCCTCATGGGCAGGCTCCCCGGATGCCGCTTCCAGGACCGGATCCTCGGCGGGCGGTTCCCCCCGAAGCGCAGTACGGAGCGCAAGCGCCTCTCGGTTCGTCGGGTCGTCTTCGAGGACGAGTTCCAGAAGGGCAAGCGCCTTTTTGTCGTGCCCTTGCCGGTGAAAAAGCTGGGCAAGCGTGACCGTCGGAACCGGCGCACCGGCCGCGCGTTCCGGAGGTGGCGGCGCCGTGAGAAGCCCCTTCGCGGCGTTCGGGAGATGCAGCCCTTTTTCGACGACCCGCGTGAGGAGCGTTCGCGCTTTGCCGAAGAAGCCGCCGTCCTCGCTCACAGCGTCGCCTCGACGGGCGGAACGCTCCACCCCTGCAGGCCGTGAATTTCTTGGGCGGCAACGACATCGCGCGCGATCGCAGCCCGAAGCGCGTCAAAGCTTGAAAAGCGCTCCTCACCTCGAATTCGCGCGACGAACGAAACGCGAATCTTCGCGCCGTACAAATCGAGATTCGCTGCGGTTGGTGGAAGGATGTGCGTCTCCACACGGAGTTCGGGAACCGCCGCGACCGTCGGGCGCACGCCGATGTTCGTCACCCCAAGGCCGAGGAGTGTTGCCGCACCGCCCTCCGACAGACGCTCGACACGGGTCGCGTAGACGCCATGCGCCGGGAGCATCTCCTGGAAATCGCCAAGATTTGCCGTCGGAAATCCGATCGTTCGCCCCTTGGCGTCCCCGTGGACGACGCCCCCTTCGAGGGCGTGGGGGCGCCCAAGTAGCTCGGCGACGGTGGCCAGTTCGCCGGCGGCGATCGCCTCACGAACCCGGCTCGACGACACCGCCCCTTCGGCATCTTCGAGGAGGGCAGCGTCGCCAAGCGCGAAGCGACCGTCGCGCCGGAGCGTCTCGAGGTCCCCCGCCCGCTTGTGCCCAAACCGGAAGTTGGAACCGACGAAGAGGACGCTCGCGCGAAGACGCGTGACAAGGATTTGTTCAATGAAGGCTTCCGGAGACAGCCCCGCAAATTCAGCTGTAAAGGCAAGCGTTTCCACGCGATCAACGCCAGCTTCCTTTAGAAGCTCCGTGCGCCGCGCAAGCGTCATCAATCGCGGGGGTGGCGTCCTCCCGAGGGCGGCGGCCGGGTGCGGATCAAACGTCAAAACGACGAGCGGAAGCCCCCGGAGCTGGGCCTCTTTTTTCGCGCGCGCGAGGAGGGCACGGTGGCCTCGGTGGACCCCGTCGAAATTGCCGATAGCGACAACCGTTCCCTGGGTGGCTGCGGCGATCATTGCGACGTTCGATACTCGTTCGTCGCAGGCGCGGCGAGTACGTTTTTGGCGCTCGGCCGCTCAGGGGCCGCACGCCGCGGGGGGCGGAAATGCGGCGCAGTAGGCGATCCCTTCCGGCGTCGTCGGCGCGACGACTTCAACGACGCCACGCGCCCCCTGGCTGCGGAGGACCGGGCGAGCCTTTGCGGCACAAGATGCTGGATTTTTTGTAGAATCCCACGCACCTTCGGCGGCGACACAAGACCCCGCTTCGTTCGGCGTCGTCCACGCCTGGCCGTTGCCGTAGCTCAGCGTGATTGCGTAGCGCCCCTTCGGCAGGCACCCGACGGCAATCGCGCGCGCCGCACCATCGTAGGCGGCGAGCAGGCGATCCCGATCGTAGAGCGCCTTCTCCCCTTCGGTCGCGTCGGCGCTTTTCGCCGTCGCACGGGGCGTGACGAGGATGCCGGTCTTCGACGGTCCGCCGGGATCGATGCAGAGTGCAACCGGTCGCACGAGGAAATTCAGCGCCGCGCGTGCCGCCCCAACCCCCTGAGAAGTCTCCGCTTTCTTGAGCACGGTCGTCTCCAGCGGCCCGTCCAGCGCGAAGCCTCCGAGGACGACCCGTGGCGTCGTCGGCGCGAGGGGGAAGCCGTTGTCGCTGAGCCGCGCGGCGTCGAGGCGAACGAGGTCGAGACGCGGCTGGAGGAGCGGCACGCCGGGGAGGAGCGCCTCTTCACGGCCGGTCGCCGTGAGCTGGAGTCCGCCGCCGTTCGCCGCAGAAAATGGCTTCGCGAGGAAGGGGCTGCCGAGGGCGGCATCGGCCTCAACTGCGGGAAAAAAAGCGGAAATCGGGAGCTTCGGGTAGCTCGCCTCCAAGGCGGCCCACGTCCCCGACGTGTTCTTCCCCGGGGCGGCCAGCACCGTCGCGTCCTGGGGGATCCGCAGGACCGGGCCATCACCGGCCGCATCGGCCCCGGTCGCGTGAAAATACGGGCGCGGAAAGGGGACCGGGAAGGTGACCGTCACCGGGATATCGTCGGCGAGGAACCCCTCCGTCGGCACGAGATAGGTCGGCTTCGCATCGGGGACAGCGGCGTCCCCCGCGGCCCGAAGACCGACTTCAACCGGCAAAAAACGTGGGGAAAATTCAGGATCTCCGCGGTGGACGAGGGCATCGGCGGAATCGATGTATCCTCCACGGAGATCGCCGGCCTCCGCGCCACTTCGGATGCCGAACGTCGGCAAGAAATCGCCGCTCCGATTGTAGAACGCACGCAATTGGTAGGCGCCCCCTTCGAGGGGGGAAATCGCGTAGGGGGCGGTCGCGGTGACGAGTTCCCGGGAATCCGGGCAAAAACGGGCGCCGGCAGTGCGCGGCAGCGACGGGAAGAGGACGTCCCCAGGGAGGTAGACGAAGTTGACGGGGGCTCTTGCGCCCCCGGCCGGCGGTGGCAGGTCGGTCGCCGAATAGACGGCGATGACCGCGCCGCCGACGATGTGCCCCTGTTCCGAGCAGGGGGGCGGACCGTCGTAGCGGAAGGTCCCCCGGATCGCGCCGCGAGCGGGGAGCAGGCGGCGGTCGCTACGGGTTCCGTCGACGGGCACATCGGTGCAGGCTCCGGCGACGACGATCGCGGAGAGGGCAAGAGTGGCGGCGCGGAGCGAGCGGATCATAGAGGGAATCTGTCGGTTCTTAAACTCAGAAGTTGTAGGCAAACATCGCCATCATTCGGCGACCGACGAGCTGGCCAAAGGGGTGTTCCCGGTGGCGCATATCGAGCACGTTGAAGCCAACAGCGGAGACTTCTGCGTGGTTCTTTGCGAAGTGGTAGCCAATTTTCGCGTTCAAAATCTGCCAGCTACCGAGCGGGAAAACATTGGTGGCGACCGAGGTCCCGGAGACGGTCCGTTCCGCCCATGACTGCTTGGTGACGGCGTGAAAGTCAATGCTCCCATCGATGCCGAACTTTGTGCGGAGCTGGGCGCCTAGATTGACCTTGTGCATGCTCGTCCGGTCGTCGGAGAGCGCGTCGGCACGCTCTACCGCTGAGCAGCCACTGAAGTCTTCCCGGAGCAAATTGAAGGTGTAATTTCCGTAAAAGTCGAGCCCTTCAATCGGTGCACTTCGGACGCCGACCTCGCCACCATAGACATTGTATCGCTGGCACTGATTCGCAAAGCCGCCGAAGAAGATCGGGAACAGTGCGCTCGGGCGATCGACGGAACCGGTCCCCGCCGCGACGTCGCCGAGCGTAACGGGGCGCGCAGAAGCGAGTTGAATCAGGTCTTTGACACGGTTGTAGTAGAGAGACGCATCAATATTAAAATGATCGTTTTCCTGATTGAGGTAACCGATCTCTGCATTGAGCGTCCCCTCCGCCTTCAGACGAAAGGCCTGATCCTCGCTCCGCTTCCCCTCGGTCAGGAGAGAACCTCCCGTCGTCGGAAGCTGAATCGGGACTTGAAGATAACTTTCGAGGAAAGTCGGCGGGCGGAACGCGGTCCCGACCGTTGCTCGGAAGGTGCTCGCCTTCGACGGATGAATGAGGATCGTCCCACGGGGGGACTGCACCGCCGCCGAAAGGTAGGGGACCCAATCGACGCGGTAGTCGAGGACGAGCGAGAAGCGCTTCGAGAAGCGAATGTCGTCGTGGGCAAATGCCGAGTAGAGATGCTCGCTCCTCCGGCCGTCAAGGAACGTCCACGCAATGTCTTTGAGGCGGTACTGGGCCCCTCCGATGAAGTCGTGGCGCGCGATCTTGCCCGTATCGAAGGCCTCGCGGAGCGTTAAATCACCATTGATTACGTTCTGATCGGCGCGCGTTGGCAAGAGAGATTGGCCAACGGTAGCCGCATTGAGCGAGGTTTCGGCGAGGAGCCGCGTCCAGAAGGCGCGCGCCTCCACATGCTTGGAGGTGAAGCTCGCGGTGAGATCGGTGTTCTGGAAGCTCGGGAGAACGAGATCGTTGAGAGGGCCGAGGCCGAGCACCTCAAGAGACCCGCGCGAGAAGCCGCCGCCGAGGGCGACCGCGGTCTCTTTTCCGATCGCGTATTTTGTACGAAGATCAAAGCGTTCGGTGCGAGCCGATGCGTTCTGATCCCGGCTCCCGAGGCGGACGTCGGCGCGACCGGGAGGGACCTCGCGGGACCAGCGCGGCAGGTAGTCGTAACCGGCGGCCGCTCGGTAGGAGAGCGCCCCGCTACGACCGGCGGCAAAGGTCGAGGCGTGGAGCGTCCCCGCTTCGCCGCCGCCGAACCGAGCGCCGCCGTGTTTCCCTTCGGCGGGATCTTTCGTGATGATGTTGATCACGCCACCGCTGGCGACCGCACCGTAGAGGGCCGACCCAGGGCCGCGGACAACCTCGATTCGGGCGATGTCTTCGACGCCGATGGATAGCGTCTGCCACAGGGTGGCCCCCAGCATGTCTGAGTAGACGCTGCGACCGTCCACTAGAACGAGTGTACGACTCGATAAACGCTGATTGAAGCCGCGGAGGGAAACTTCGGTCTGTCCGCCGGTCACCTCCATCAAGTCGACGCCGGCGAGACGGCGCAACAACTCAGGAATCTTCGTAATTCCGGAGAGTTGGATATCCTGTTCGGTGATGATCGACGTCGAGTTTGGCGCGTCCAACGGCGATTGAGCGACCTTCGTCGCTGTAACGAGCGTCTCGGCGAATACGTCGTCGTCCTTCGCTTCGGGAGCCTTTACGGGTGCATCGACCTTCTTTTCAATGCCTTTTTCTGGAGCTTTCTCATCGGGCTTCTTCCCGTCGCCAGGGCCGGGACGGGCGGAGTTTTCGGGGAGTTTCGTCGGCGGGTCTTTCACCGGGTCGACGACCGGCGGCACGACGACGGAGGGCCGCGATCGGGCGAGCTGGAGCTCGAGGTCGCGGACCGTCGCCTCGACGGTCTCTTTGTCGGCCGGGTTGTCTTCGAGGTAGCGCCGGTAGTAGCGGAGCGCCGCGTCGACATCGCCAGCGAGGGCATTCGCCCGTGCGATGTTGAAGAGGACGTTCGGATGGGGGAGAATTTCGTAGGCTTTTTCAAGATCTACGATCCCATCCTTGTACTTCCCCGCCGCAATCGCCTGCATCCCCTGCTTGAAGTGGCTGCGGGCATCGCTTCGCGCGTCGGCGAGGGCCGCACGCGGCACCAAAGCAGCGACGAGCCAGACGGCCGCACACACGGCTGCGGGGCGAATCGACCAAAGGCGGGAGGGGCGCGCGCGCATGAAAGCGAGCGTCTATGTACTCGGTAAGGTGCCGGCCCGATACCGGGAACCTGGGGAAGTGGCCCTCAGTAGGCCCCCTTAAAACCGTCGACCTGCGGCGAAGCCGACGCGGGCCCTTGGACCTTCTTCTCAACGGGGCGGGTGAGCGTGATTTGATAGCCGTCGCGGAGCGTCATCCGGCGATTGTCCTTCACAAAGCCGGCTTTGGTTGCGCTTAAGTTCCGCATTTGATCCAACGCCGCGGGATCCATCTGCAAGGTACACGGAGTCTTTTCGCAGAGGACGCGATTCTCGTCACGGATCTCGGCGCCGGGCGGCGTCGTCTCGAAGGTCACCGGGAGCGACGGCGACGAACCTTGCGTGGAAGATGGTATTGTTCCTTGAGCGGAAGGGGCGCGCGAAGTCGTCTCGCTCGTAAGTGCTACACGGCTCGTCGAACCGGCCGCGGGGCTCCCCTCGCCGGCGGGGCGCGGCGAGCTCGGGGCACGGGCGTAGAGGAAAGCGCCACCACCGCCGAGTGCAGACGCCACGAAAAAAGCGAAGGCAATCCAAAGATTGCGAGAGAGTGGCGTCGACGGAGTGGGCGTCAGTCGGCGTGCGACCATCGGGCTCGTCGCTTCAAGCAACGGCGACGGCGCCACGGAGGGGAGCGGCGCTGGCGAGCCGGCGACCGGCGGAACCGCCATCTCCGCCTCGGCCTCTTTCAATGCAAGAAGGAGCGCGTCCATCGACGGATAGCGATCCTCTGGCTTCTTCTCAAGACAGCGACGAACCACCGCTTCGACGGCCGGAGGAATCACGGTACCTTCCGGCGCAACCGAGGCCATCGGTGGCACTGGATCGGTCACGTGGGCCATCAACGTCGTGACGCTCGTCGATTTTTCAAAGGGGACACGGCCGGTGAGGATCTCGAAAAAGAGAATTCCCGTTGAGTAGATATCGGCGCGACCATCGAGGTTTCGACCGTCCACCTGCTCGGGGGCCATGTATTTCGGAGACCCCATAAACAGCCCCGTCTGTGTGAGCTGTTCGTCCGCACTCTCCCCCATATGTTTGGCGAGGCCGAAATCGAGCACTTTTACAAAATCCTCCTCGTCGGGATGCTCGGCAAGGAAGACGTTGGCTGGCTTGAGGTCGCGGTGAACGACCCCCAAGTCGTGAGCTTCGCGGACGCTCCGGCAGACTTGCCGCACGATGTTTAGCGCGCGAAGCGCCGGGAACGGCCCCTCCGCCTTGAGCGCGCGGTGCACCGTACGACCGGCGAGGAGTTCCATCGCCATGAAGTAAATGTCGTCTTCCGTCTTCCCGTAGTCGAAGACGGTGACGGTGTTTGGATGGGTCAACTGAGAGACGACACTCGCTTCGAGGAAAAAGCGTTTCTCGTACTCGGGGTCATCGGCGGCGAATTTCGCATTGACGACCTTGATCGCCACGAGGCGCCCGAGCGGAGCCTGCTCGGCCCGGTAGATCCGCCCCATGCCCCCCTTGGCAATTTGCGCGGAAATTCGATACTTTCCCGCGATCGACCGACCGATAAGCGGGTCTTCGGGGACCTCACGCTCCGTCGCAGGCGGCTCCGTGGCGGGCGGCTCCTCGCCGTGCGCGATCTCGCCACGCGCGATCACCGCCGTATTGGCTTCCGACGAGCGGTCGGCGGGGATCGAAGGGGTGCGGGCGTCCATGCGGTTCCGGGAGGGCGGCCAAGACGGCCGACGCGCGAGGATGGCGACCCGCTCGGAACCTGTCAACGCGGATGACGGGAGGCTCCCCTTCGGATAGCGTCCGACGCCAATCATGCGATTCGACCCGCGCTTCCTCGCCGCCCTCGCCATCCCCGCCTTCGCCCTCGTCGCCGAGGACGCTCACGCCGCCGGTGGGACCGCCAAGCTCATCCAGAGCGAGTCCCAAGAAGCGAGCGGAACCTGGCGCGTGTACGTCCGGATTGACCTCGCGAAGGCGCCGGCCACTCCCCACGTTCCGATGAAGTTTGTGTTCACCAAGGTCGCCGAATACGAGCGCACCCTCGTGGACGGAAAGACCGATCCGGTCGAGACGCGAACGCCTCTCGTCAATCAGTCACCGACCATCGAGAGCATCGACGTGGGCTTCGCCGACACGGCGACGGGAACGACCTACAAAAACACGAAGTTCGACTTCCAGATCACCCGCGTGCGCGGCTACGTGGCCGGCGAATACAAGCTCTCGATTCGTACGTCGGACGGCACGGAAATCGCCAAAGATCTTTCACTGACGTTGAAGGGGAAGAACGAAGTCGTCGACCGTCGTGCGATGAACTTCAGCTCGGATCCCAAGGTCAAGAAGGTCGATGACGGCGTTGATGCCGGCGCAAAAGCAGCCGCACCGACGGGGCCCGCTGCCGGCGGAAACGGCGACGTGGAGGCGGTCGGCGAGGCTCCGCCGTTCATCCCCGACAGTGCGCGCGTGGAGACGGAAGAGGAGCACGGGAAGGTCAAGCCGAACGGCAGCTGCGGCTGCGACCTCGCGACCGACACGAGCTACGCGCCCGGTCTTTTCGCGGTGATCCCCTTCGCCATGGCGGCGTGGCGCCGTTCACGACGCGCGAAGTCGAGCGAGCGTAAGGCGTGACTCCGAACGAGGCGCTCGCAGGGATCGCCGCCGGACGGCGGCTCCCGGTCTACCTGGTTGTTGGCGCCGAGCGGTATCTCAAGGATCGCGTCGTCGCCGCCCTTCGTGAGGCGTGCCTCGCGGGGGGCGTCGTCGGGTTCAACGAAGACAAGTTCACCGCCGGCGAAGGGGACGTCGAGCGCGTCGTCTCCGCCTGCCGGACGGCGCCGATGATGGCGAAAGCACGGTTTATTTTGTGCCGGAACGTCGACCGTTGGGACCGCGCGAGCAGCGAGGACAGCGACGACGAATCGAAGAAAGCAGCCCCGCTCGACCTCCTTTTTGCCTACGCGAAGGCACCGATCCCCTCGAGCTGCCTTGTGCTCGTCGGGGAGAAGCTCGACGGCCGCCGAAAGCTCTCGGCGCTGGCGAAGTCGGAAGACTTTGTTGTGAACTGCGAGCCTCTCGACGGGCGGGCGCTGCTCGCGTTTGTCAAAGACAATTGCCGGAAGCGCGGGAACCCGATCGACGACGAAATGGCCGAATTTTTGGCCGAAATTGCTGGTCCCGAGCTCGGACACGTGGAAGATGCGATCGAACGTCTCTCCCTGTTTGCCGGGAGCGGAAATGCGATTGATGAGGCGGCCATTTCCGAATGTGTCGTCCGCGTCCGGAAGGACGACACCTGGGCCCTCGTCGAAGCTGTGGGGACACGAGACTTGCCGCGCGCGCTGAAGACGCTGGCCGATTGCTACGATCCCCGCGATCGCGGCCTCCCGCTCCTTGGCGCGCTGGCGTGGTCGTTGCGCCAGCTCCTGAAGTTCGTCGCCGCCACCGAAGCGGGCGCCTCCGAGGGGGAAGCGGCGAAAAAAGCGGGGGTCTTCCAACCCTTCCGCGCGCGCGAGCTGGGGCAGAAAGCACGACGGTTCCGCGGCAAGGAGCTCGAACGGATTCTCTTGGCGCTCGCCGATGCCGATCGGGCGCTCAAAGGGTCCAAGCGCCCCGCCGAAGAGATCCTTCATGAGCTCGTCATTCGGCTCTGCGGCACCGGCCCCGCCCGCGGTCCGGCGGCGAGTGCAGCGTCGGCACGCCGCTAGCAAACCGCTCAAAACGGCCGCGAAAAACGGTCCAAATAGCCAACGAATTGACGATTCGTTGACCACTCGCGCGAACGATCCCTTACGATCCGTGCATTTCGAGCATCGGAGATACGCGGACGCGCAGCGACGGAAAGCCGTTGGCGGACGCAAGGTCGAAGCGGGGAATTAACGTGGATATTCTTTCGACACGCGCAGTCGCCGAGATGCTCGGTGTGAGCGAAGCAACCGTAAAGCGGTGGTCGGACGCAGGTACGCTCCGCTGTTTTCGGACGCCGGGAGGGCACCGGAAGTTTCGAATTCGTGATGTAAAATCGTTCCTCGCCGACCAGGAAACCGAAGCTCTTCGGGCACCTGCAGTCGCCCCCCCGGCAACGGAGCTGACCGTCGAGCAGCGGGAAGCGCGGCAGCTCGCCCTCGCGGGGGACGTCGAT